>DATDBH010000085.1:0-48485 GCA_036524985.1 Microlunatus sp.
GGCCGACCGCGGAGCGGCCGGAGGTCCTTGACGCCTACCCGTCGAGGCGCAGGCTTTTGCCGCGGAGAACCCACGCGGGGACGTTGCCTGGAGCTATGAGGTTGTCGCGGCCCTCTCCATCGCCAGTGCCCTGGCAGTGGACAGCCCACACAGGTGGGTGTCAGTCATTCCTTCGCCGCGCGACGGCGGCATGGAGTGCGATACGACAAACACGATCGGCAGGGTCAATCAGCTGGGGCGACCACGCCAGGTCCGGGGGTCATGACGCACACGACCCGCACCGATCGTGACACCCTCGGGTCACGCCGCCACGGCCGGCGGACTCAACCGGCGGACGTGGTGATCCCGTAACGCGTAGAACACCATCTCCAGCAGCTCCCGCGCCGCAGCGACCGTGCCGATGTTGCGGCCGGTCTTGCCGCGACGGGCCTCGATCCGGTCCCTGACCAGCTTCATCCGGGTGCCGTCAGGAGCGTGCTGGACGGCCTCGACCGCAGCCCAGCGGACCAACCGGGAACCCTGTTTGGTGATCCGGCCACGATGCACAGTGGTGTCGGACTCACGATGCCGCGGGGTCAACCCCGCCCACGACGTGAGCTGCCCCGGACCAGGGAACCGGTGCACATCGCCGATCTCGGCGACGAACACCGCCCCCAACACCGGTCCCACCCCGGGAATGGTCTGCACCGCCACGAAGCCAGGATCGCTGCGCAGTCTCGCTACGGTCAGCTGCCCGGCCTGGTCGACCTCCCGGTCGAACACCTCGATCAGCCGCAGCAGCGAGTCGACCCGATACCGAAACGCCTCCGGCAGCTCCAACTGCTCCAACAGCTGCCGGCCCTTCACCCCGAACAAGTCACTCACCGCCACCCGCACACCCTGCCCGGCCAGCACCGCATGGACCTGGCACCGCAGACTCGTCCGGGCATGCACCAGCTTCGCCCGATGCCGCACCAGTTCCCGCAGCTCCCGCGTCGCCGGGGGCGCGATCCAGGCCTCCGGCAACCGACCCATCCGCAACAGATCAGCCAGATCAGCGGCGTCGCGGACATCGTTCTTCACCCGCCGATAGGTGAAACCCTTCACCCCCAACGGATGCGCCAGATGAACACAGGCACCCAAACCAGCCAACACATCAGCCGCCCAATACCAGCCATAGGTCGCCTCCAACACAACCTGCGGAGACTCCCCACACTCGGCCATCACCGACGCCAACGTGACCGGATCATTCGCGATCCGGACCCAACCCAACTGCTCACCCGACTCCGTCGTGCGCACCAGCACCGACCGTCGCCGATGCAGATCCATCCCCACGAACTGCCGACCGTCGTACTCTTCAATCACCAGGGGCCTCCCTCGTCGAACCGGACCATGAACAACTC
Organism: Microlunatus sp.; assembly: GCA_036524985.1. Classification (GTDB taxonomy): domain Bacteria; phylum Actinomycetota; class Actinomycetes; order Propionibacteriales; family Propionibacteriaceae; genus Microlunatus. Next base: position 1,383 of record DATDBH010000085.1, read on the forward strand.
GAGCATTGCTCGACTGTCCACGAGGAGCGGAGGCCCCGCTCCTTCATCGCATCAGCGAGGGTCAGGCGGCGGCGCGGACCTGGATCCGGTTGGCCCACGGGTCCTCGAACTCGACCGTACGGCCGTCGTCGCGGGTCTCCACCCCATGGAAGGCGAGCCGATCGGTCAGGGCGCCGAGATCGTCCAGGGCCGGCACCTCGATCCGGACCAGACCGAGGCCAAGGGTGAGCCGACGGCGACCGGCGCCGTGACTCTGCCAGGTGTTCATGGCGAGGTGGTGGTGGTAGCCACCGGCGCTGACGAACAGGGCGGAGTTGCCCAGCGCGGCGGTGGTCTCGAAGCCGAGCTGGTCGACGTAGAACCGCCGGGCCGAGCCCACGTCGCCGACGCACAGGTGCACGTGTCCGACCGTCGCCGGCCGGGAGGCCGCCGCCGCCACCGCCGCCGGGTCGAGGTGCTCGCGCAGGAACCGGTTCGGGTCCAGCATCAGCGTGGCCATCTCGATCTGGCCGTGGGTCCAGCTCCAGGCCGACCGATCGCGGTCGGTGTAGAGCTCGACGCCGTTGCCCTCCGGGTCGGTGAAGTAGAACGCCTGGCTGACCAGGTGGTCCGCGCTGCCCGTGTACGTGTCCGGGTGCCGGCTGGCGAGCGCGTGCACCGACGTGGCCAGGTCGGCCTCGGAGTCGAAGAGGATCGCGGTGTGGAACAACCCGGCTGAGCGCGACGGTGCGTGCTGCAGCTCGGGGGCGTGGACCAGCCGCAGGACCTGCTCGCTCCCACGCCCCAACACCACCTCGGCTCCCGACGAGGACAGGACGCTGAGCGTCACCGCATCGCGGTAGTAGGACGTCATCGTGTCCAGGTCGGCCACCCGGAGGGTCACCGCTCCCATCCTGGTGTCGGCGGCCAGCAGGTCGGTGCTCACGGCGCTCATGATCCTTCTCGGTGTCGTCTCGGGGTATGGGTCGGTGCGGTGTCGGGAACCGGTCAGCGGACGACGGCGAAGCCGCCGGTCCAGCCGATCTGCTCGCGCACGGCTGCGGTCAGCTGCAGGAAGCCGATGGCCTCCAGCTCGCGGGCCCGCTTCAGGGACCCGGCGTCGATGGCCCGCAGACCGCCGGCGACAACCAGGTCGATCAGCACCTGCTTGGCGGCGTCGTCGTCTCCGGCGACCAGCACCGTGGTGGACTGGGCGTCGCCGACCGTGCCGCCGGCCAGGGTGGTAGCGAAGTTGGTGTTGAACGCCTTGAGCACCGTGGCCCCCGGGAGCTGGGCGGCGATCTCGGCGGCCTTGGAGCTGTCGGCCGGCACCACGAGGGAGTCGAAAGTGCTGAAGTCGAGCGGGTTGGTGATGTCCACGATGGTCTTGCCGGTCAACTGATCACCGTACGCCGCGACGATGGCGTCGACGGCCGGGTGCGGGACGGCGAGCACGACGATGTCGCCGGTCACGGTCGCCGTGGTGTCATCGCTGCCGATGTGGGTCACGGTGGCACCGCCCCGCCCGAGCACGCCCGCGATCGCGGTGCCCATGTTGCCCTGGCCGAAGATCGTCACGTGAGTCATCAGTTCCTCCTACTGTGATTGAGCTGTCATTGAGTTTGTTGTACGTACAACTAACGTAGCAGGTAATAGTTGTAGATACAACTATCAGCTAGAGTGGGGGCATGACCGAAACACCCTGGCTGGACGAGACCCAACGACTGGCGTGGGTGCGGTTGGCGGCGGTGCTGGAGCTGCTGCCTCGTTCGTTGGACGCCCAGCTCGAGCGCGACGAGCAGCTGAGCCACTTCGACTACTACTGCCTCGCCATGCTGTCGGAGGCCCCCCAGCGGACACTGCGGATGACCGCGCTCGCGTCCATGACCAACGCCACGCTGCCGCGACTGTCCCGGGTGATGACCCGCCTGGAGGAGGCTTCGTTCGTCCGCCGCGAACCCTGCCCCGGCGACCGTCGGGCGACCAACGTCGTGCTGACCGACGTGGGGTGGGACAAGGTCGTCGACGCCGCGCCGGGTCACGTCCGCCACGTCCGGGAACTGGTGATCGATGCCCTCGAGCCCGAGCAGGTCGAGCGTCTGTCGGAGATCTGTGCCCGGCTGCTCACCGTGCTGGATCCCGAGCAGCGGGTGATGGCCTCGGTGCTCCGCCGATCGCCCTGAGGGCTGGCGGGAAGGTCGGGTGCTGTGATTGTCGGACGGCATCCTGCGACCCGGGCGTCGGCTGGACAGCCACCCAGCGGTACGAGATTCTGGCGCCCGACAGAGGGGCGGCGGCCGATGACATCGACGGAGAAATCGGGCTCCGGACTGGTTCTCGTGGTGCTGGCGGCCAGCCAGTTCCTGATGACGCTGGACAGTTCGGTGATGAACGTGTCGATGGCCTCGGTGGCCTCCGACCTCGGCACGACGATCAGTGGCATCCAGACCGCGATCACCCTCTACACGCTGGTGATGGCTACGTTGATGATCACCGGCGGCAAGCTCGGCACGATCATGGACGGCGCAAGGCGTTCGCTCTCGGGCTGATCATCTACGCCGCCGGCTCGCTGACCACCGCCCTGGCCCCGAACCTCGTCGTCCTGCTGATCGGCTGGTCTCTGCTCGAGGGCATCGGCGCCTCGCTGATCATGCCGGCCATCGTCGCGCTGGTCGCCGCCAACTTCCCGGCCGAACGCCGTGCCGCCGCGTACGGCATGGTGGCTGCCGCCGGTGCGATGGCGGTGGCGGCGGGTCCACTGATCGGCGGCGCCGTCACGACCTTCGCCTCCTGGCGGTACGTCTTGGTCGGCGAGGTCGTCCTCGTGCTCATCATCCTCGTGCTGCTGCGGCGGATCGCCGACGTACAGGCCAGCCCGGCCCGCCTCGACCTGGTCGGATCGCTGTTGTCGATCGTGGGGCTCGGCTCCATCGTGTACGGCGTCCTGCGGTCGAGCGAGTGGGGCTGGGTCACCGCCAAGGCCGGTGCGCCGACGATCCTCGGAGTGTCTCCGGTGATCTGGCTGCTGGTCGGGGGGCTCGTCGTGGTCTACGCGTTCCTGCGCTGGGAGCGTCGTCTCGAACGGCAGGGTGTCGAGCCCCTGCTCCGGACGGGCCTGCTCCGCAACCAGCAGCTGACCGGCGGCCTGACGATGTTCTTCTCGCAGTCATGATCCAGGCCGGTGTCTTCTTCGCGGTGCCGTTGTTCCTGTCCGTCGTGCTCGAGCTGAATTCGCTGCAGACGGGTCTTCGGGTGGTGCCCCTGTCGGTCGCACTGCTCCTCTCCGCCGGGGGGATACCGAAGATCGCCCCGCGGGCGAATCCTCGCCGGGTGGTCCGGATCGGTCTGACGCTGGTGCTGGCCGGCGTGCTGCTGCTGGTCGCCGGCATGGACCCGGGAGCGAGCGCCGCCGTCGTCGCCGTCCCGATGGTGTTGATCGGTCTCGGGCTGGGGGCGCTCGCGTCGCAGCTGGGTGCGGTCACGGTCTCGTCCGTGTCCGACTCCGAGACCGCCGAGGTCGGCGGCCTGCAGAACACCGCCACGAACCTGGGGGCGTCGCTCGGTACGGCGCTGATCGGCTCCGTCCTGCTGGCCTCCCTGAGCGCCTCGGTGATCGCCGGCATCGCGACCAACCCGGCGGTGCCCGACTCGGTCAAGCAGCAGGCATCCACCGAGCTTGTCGGGGGTGTCCCGTTCCTGTCGGACAAGCAGCTGACCGAAGCCCTGGCCCAAGCCGATGTGTCTGAGGCGGACGCGGCCACCATCATGGCGATCAACGCTGATGCTCGACTCGGGGCCCTGCGGAACGCGTTCGGGCTCACCGCCCTGCTGACAGCCGCCGCCCTGCTGTTCACCGGTCGCCTTCCCCGCCAGGCACCGGGCAGTGCGACCGAGTCGCGGCAGGCCGCGGCGGCCCCGTAGTCTCGGCATCCGTCGTGCTGGACCCGCAGACGTCCGGTGACGATGACAGCGCCGAGGGGAGCAGGCAGTGACAACATCCGGACCTGACGCCGGGGAGACGTCCGGGACGACAGAGACCGGCCGGCGCGCCCCGGCGCGCCGAGCGGCCGGGATCTACGGCCTGATCGTGACCGCCTCCGTGCTCGCCACGGGCGGACCCAGCCTGCCGGTGCTGCCGCTGGCGATCGCCGTCTTCGTGACCCTGCTGGTCTACTGGCTGGCCGAGGAGTACGCCGAGCTGGTGGAGCACACGAGTGCGGGCCACCTGCCCACCTGGGCGCACACCACCTCCCTGATGCGGGCGAAGTGGCCTATGGTCACGGCCTCCTACATCCCCCTGCTCATCATGGTGCTGGCGCGGCTGCTGGGGTCGACGACCTCGACGGCCGCGCTGTTAGCCCTGATCGGGACCGTGTTGCTGCTGATGCTCAGCGCCTGGCGAGCCGGTCGGTCAGCCGGTCTGACGGGGCTCGCGCAGGGGGGGATGACGGTAGTCGCGGGAGCCCTCGGCATCGTCATGATCCTGCTCAAGATCGGACTCGGCCACTGGCACTGACGGGATCGGCCGGCGGGCCGGAGGTCCCTTGCGGCGCAGGGTCTCCGGATCTACTGTCGATAGATGACCTGGGCGCGGGTCGGTTCGGGAGCCATGACGGAACGCTCGGGTGCGGGGAGGTGCAGGAACCGGTGTTGACGCAGCGCGCGCCCTCGAGGTCGCAGCAGAGCTATCGCCATGAGGCCCTGCTCTGGCACACCCCGGAGGACTTCACCGACGCGCTGGCGGGGTTCGTCGGCGAGGGTCTGGACGCCGGCGAGCCGGTGATGGTGGCGGTCACGCCCGAGCACACGGCATGGCTGCAGGAAGCGCTGGGCGAGTCCGCGGTCCGGGAGGTGCGGTTCGTCGACATGATGTCGCTGGGTCAGAACCCCGCCCGGATCATCCCGGCCTGGCGTGAGTTCGTGGACGCCCAGTCCGCCGGCCGCGGGCCGGTGCGCGGCATCGGTGAGCCGATCTGGCCGGGTCGACATCAGGAGGAGCTGCTGGAGTGCCAGCTGCACGAGGCGCTCCTGAACGTCGCCATCGACCCCTCCACCCCGCTCTGGCTGATCTGTCCCTACGATGCAGCGTCCCTGGAGCCCGAGGTGCTGGAGGAGGCGCAACGGAGCCACCCGGTGATGGTGGAGGCCGGCACGCACCGCGGCAGTGCGCACTACGTCGGCGGCCCGCACGCGAATGCGCTGTTCGGCGCGGGCCTCAGCGAGCCTCGAGGGCGACCCCAGGTGGCCACCTACACCGCGGACACCATCCACCGGCTGCTCGCGTACGCGAAGCTCGAGCTGTGGATCACCGGGCTGTCCATCGACCAGGCGGGCCACCTCGCCGCGGCCACCGAGTCGCTGGCCCGCGGCAGCCTGCACCGCGGCGCGACGGAGGTCTCGATCCGGATCTGGAGCGATCCCGACGCCGTCATCTGCGAGGTGAGCGATGACGCCCCGGTCAGCGACCCGCTGCACGGGCGCAGCCTCCCCGTCGACGAGCACGAAGGTCTCTGGCGCGTCAACCAGGCCTGTGACCTGGTTCAGCTGCGATCGGCCGAGGGCCGGACGATCGTACGGATCCTCACCTGGAGACGCGCGAACCCGTAGCGGGCTCACGATCGCTCGGCGTACCGCTCGCACACCAGCTGTCGGAACGCGGAGGCCCCGGCGGGCGGGTCATCACGCCACCAGACCAACCAGACCGCGATCGGTGGCGCATCCATGACGGGCCGGTAGCGGATGCCGGGACGGGGGAACTGGTCCGCGGTGGCCTCCGACGTGATGCCGACGGCCTCACCGGCGGCGACCACGGTGAGCCACTCCTCCATCCCGTGCACCTCGTGCAGGTCGGTCGGGGCGGCACCGCTGGGCCACAGCTCGGTCGTGGTGGTGCCGGTCGCCCGATCGATGGCCACCGGACGATGTCTGAGGTCGCCCAGCGACAGCCGTCGGCGACGGACCAGCGGGTCGTCCACGGCGAGCGCCGCGTAGCGCGCCTCGGCCCCCACCAGCGAGGTCTCGAAGCGCCGATCACTGAGCGGACGCCGGATGACCGCGAGATCCACCTCACCCTCGAGCAGCCCCGCGGTGGGCGTGTTGGACTGCACGAAGGTGACCGATCCGTGCCCGTCCTGCCACTGCCGTTGGATCGGCGTGGTCAGCCGGCCGAACACCGACCACGCGAAGCCCACCCGGAGCTGGGCGGTGGTCTGATCGCCCAGACGCTCGATCAGCGCGATCTCGGCCAGCACCCGGCGGGCGTGCTCGGCGACCCGCCGGCCGAGGACCGTCGGCCGGGCTCCCCGGCTGGTCCGCAGCAGCAGCCGGGCCCCCAGGGTCCGCTCCAGCTCGGCGACCGCACGGGAGACCGACGCCTGGGACGTCCGCAGCGCGATCGCCGCATCGGTGAAGGTGCCCTCATCGGCCACGGCCAGGAGAGCGCGTAGCTGGCGCAGATCCGTCATACGTTCAGCGTATGGCTTGGGCGGCCGATGCATTGTGTGTATCGCGCGCGGCATCCGACAGTGGACGGGTGACCACTCCCGCCGCTGTCTCGAGCGCCCCTCCCCCGCCGGCTCCGGTCGTGCCCGGTGCCGTCGAATGCGGCGACGACCGGCGCCTGTCGCGACCGACCCGCGGGATCGTGGCGATGCTGACCGGCGCCGCCAGCAACCAGACCGGCGCCGCCGTGGGGGCGCACGCCTTCGGCGCCATCGGGCCGGTGGGGGTCGTCGCGGTCCGTCAGCTGGTGGCGGCCGTGGTGCTTCTCACGGTGGCCCGCCCGCCGCTGCGGCGCCTGACGCGCGCGCAGTGGTGGCCCGTGCTGGCCCTCGCGGCGGTCTTCGCCACCATGAACCTGACGCTCTACACGGCCATCGACAGGATCGGGCTCGGGTTGGCGGTCACACTGGAGTTCCTCGGTCCGCTGACCATCGCCCTGCTCGCCTCGCACGGAGCCCGGGAGGGATTGCTGGCGGCAGGGGCGGCGATCGGGGTCTACGTCCTCGTGCTGCCCGGACCCTCCAGCGACCTGGTCGGCATCGGCCTCGCCCTGACGGCCGCGGTGGCCTGGGCCGGCTACATCGTGGTCAACCAGATCGCCGGCCGACGACTCTCGGGGTTGCAGGCTCCGGCCGCGGCCAGCCTCGTCTCGGCGACGGCGTACCTGCCGGTGCTGGTCTGGCTCGGGCTGGACGGCCGGCTGTGGGGCTGGCCGCTGCTGCTGGCCGTGGTCGCCGGGGTGCTGTCCTCGGCTGTGCCGTACGCCGCCGACCTGACCGCCCTCCGCCACCTGCCCGGACAGTTCTTCGGCACCTTCTCCAGCATCCAGCCGGTGTTCGCCGCGCTGGCCGGCGTCCTCCTCCTGGGACAGTGGCTGTCCGGTCACGAGTGGCTCGGGATCGCGATCATCGTCGCGGCCAACGTCCTCGCCACCTGGCGACCCGGTCGCGGAGCCCGCCGCACCCGGTCCGCGTCGCAGGGAGCATGATCCTCCCATCCGCACCCGTCGCCCCAAGGAGCCTCGCATGCCACTCGTCATCGGAGTCCCCCGTGAGATCAAGGACAACGAGAACCGCGTCTCGGTGGTCCCGGACGGGGCGGCCGAGCTCGTCCACCACGGGCACCGGGTCGTCGTCCAGGCCGGCGCCGGGGCCGGCTCCCGGTTCCCGGACGAGGAGTATGCGGCCGCCGGGGCCACCGTGGTCGACGGAGCCGACGAGGTGTTCGCCGCGGCCGACCTGATCGTCAAGGTCAAGGAGCCGATCCCCGCCGAGTACCACCGCTTCCGCGAGGGCCAGCAGCTGTTCACCTACCTGCACCTGGCCGCGGACAAGGAGCTCACGGAGTTCCTGCTGGAGCGCCGGATCGACTCGATCGCGTACGAGACCGTGCAGACCCCGGACCGCAGGCTTCCCCTGCTGACGCCGATGAGCGAGGTGGCGGGCCGGATGTCCGTGCAGGCGGCCGCGCGCGCGCTGGAGTCGCCCGCCGGCGGCGCCGGCATCCTGCTCGGCGGCGTCCCCGGCACGCCGGCCGCGCGGGTCACCATCATCGGCGGCGGCGTCTCCGGCACCGAGGCGGCGAAGATCGCCATCGGGATGCGCGCCATCGTCCGGGTGCTCGACACCAACCCGGCCCGGCTGGCCTACCTGTCCGACGTGTTCGGGGGACGGCTGGACCTGGTCATCCCCAACCGGGCCGTCACCGCGGCGTCGGTGGCCGAGTCCGACGTCGTCATCGGTGCCGTCCTGGTCCCTGGGGCGAAGGCGCCGAAGCTGGTCACCCGGGAGATGATCGCCACCATGCGGCCGGGCAGCGTCGTGGTCGACATCGCGATCGACCAGGGCGGCTGCTTCGAGACCAGCCGCCCGACGACCCACTCCGACCCGACGTACGTCGAGGAGGGGGTCGTGCACTACTGCGTCGCCAACATCCCCGGCGCGGTCGCGCGCACCTCCACCTTCGCGTTGACCAACGCCACCCTGCCGTACCTGGTCCGGGTCGCCGACCGCGGCGTCCTCGGGGCCGCCGCGATCGATCCGGCGCTGGCCCTCGGACTCTCCACCGTCGCCGGCGAGCTGGTCAACGCCGCGGTGGCCGAGGCCCACGACCTCGCGTGCCGGCCTCCGGCCGAGGTTCTGGCCGGTCGCTGACGTCGGTCGGCCACCGGCTCCGTATCAGCCGATCCGCTCCGCGCTCTTGACTGCGAGCGCGCAGGCGGGGGGCTGGCATGGCACTGCGATCGGGACGGGTCCGGGAGTGGATCGGGCGGTATCTGGTCGCCGAGCTGGCCGGGCTGACCTGCGCGCTGCTCGCAGCCCTGGCCGTCACCTCCTGGAATCCCGACCAGCTGGCCATCGCCGCCTATGCCTCCGCCCTCGGCGAAGGGGTGGGCTTCTACGCCGGGTTCCTGGTCGTGCGCTACCTGCGGGAGGACATCGACGGTCCGCCGCGTCGCAGGATCACGGTGATCGTGGCCGCGGCGGTCGTGGAGTTCGGGCCGGCGGAGATCATCGACACCGCCCTGATCCGCCCGGCCGCGATGTTCCTGGCCTCCTTGGCCACCGGCAATGTGATCATCGGGGTGCTGATCGGCAAGGTCGCGGCCGACATCGTCTTCTACGGTCTGGCCATCACCAGCTACGAGGTGCTGGTGCGACGCCTGCTGCGACGGTTCCGGCACGCCGAGCCCGTGGCTGAGGACCGAGCAACCGAGACGTCGTCCGGGTCAGCCATCGGTATGACCGTCCAGGCACCGACGACCGGACCTGAGCTGATCATGGATCTGGACGTGGTGACGGACCGCTTCACGCGGTTCCGGGAGGCCCTGCCCGGGGTGGCTGTCCACTTCGCCATGAAGTGCCAGCCCGATCCGCCGCTGCTGCGGCACCTGCTCGGCCTCGGGTCGCACTTCGAGGTGGCGTCGCTGCCGGAGCTGGCCACTCTCGTCGAGCTCGGCGTCCGTCCCGCCGAGGTGATCTTCAGCAACCCGGTCAAACCCTGGTGGCACATCCGGGATGCGTACGCGGCGGGGGTCCACCGCTTCGCCGCAGACAGCGACGCGGAGCTGGCCAAGCTCGCCGTCCACGCTCCGGGCACCGCCGTCATGATCAGACTGGCGGTCTCGCCGGCGGCCAGCGACGTGCCGAGCGAGGGCAAGTTCGGGGTCGATCCCGACGAAGCCGTACGACTGCTGCTGGCCGCCGCCGCTATCGGTCTACGACCCTGGGGTCTCGCCTTCCACGTCGGCTCCCAGATGACCGACCCGCGCGCCTGGACGGCCCCGATCCACGACGTGCGGATGATCATGGAACGGTTGCAGCCCGCTGGCCTCCGGCTCGCTGCGCTGGACATCGGCGGCGGGTTCCCGGCCGACTACGGTCACCCGGTGCCGCCCATCGAGGACTACGGACTGCTGATCGGCATGGCCTTGGCCACCCTGCCGTACCCGGTCGAGGTGCTGGCCGAGCCCGGACGTGGTCTGGTCGCCGACGCGGGCCGGCTGGAGTCCACCGTGATCGGCATCGCCGAACGGAAGGGCCGGCGATGGGCGCATCTCGACGTCGGGGCGTTCAACGGCGTGATGGAGGCGCTGGAGACGACCCGGCAGCTGGTGCTGCCGATGAGTGACCACCGAGAGGGCCCGACCGCCCGGTGGGCGGTCACCGGGCCGACCTGCGACAGCCAGGACACCCTGCACTACAGCGTCGCGCTGTCGGCGGACCTGCAGGTCGGCGACCGGGTCACCCTGCGCACCGCGGGTGCCTACACCACGGCGTACGCCTGCGCCTTCAACGGGTTCGAGGTGCCCGGTATCCGCTACCAGGGTCCGAGTTCAGCCGGTCCGGCACCGGTCAGCCCGGTGCTGCAGGTCGCTCGGCGCTGAACGACTCTCAGCGCGACGCGGGGACGGGAGACGGGCAATGCCCTCGCCCTGTGGGGCGAGGGCATCACTGTCCCCTGCCGTCTCGGTGGACCCGGCAGTCCGACCGAGACGGAGGCTTCTCTCAGGCGCCGGTCGCCGCGTCCTCCGGCACCGGAAGCTCGCCGGTGTTGGACTCCGGGCGCACGATCAGGACGTCGCACTGAGCACGCTTGATCACTTCCTCGGAGGTGGAGCCGAGCAACCGGTCCGCCAGGGTGCGGTCGTGCAGCGAGCCGAGCACGATCAGATCGGCGTCTTGGTCAGTGGCGGTGCTGACCAGGGCCTTGGCCGGTTCGCCGTCGATCAACAACGCTGCGGTGACCGTCGCGCCCTCGGCGGCGGCCACCTTCATGGCTTCCGACAGGGCCAGGCCCGCGGCCTCGCGACCGAGCACCTGACCGATCCGGGAGTCGCCACCCAGGGTGGCCACGTTCTTGGCTTCGTCGCGACGCGACAGCTGAGCGTAGGCGCAGACGATCACCAGGTCGGCGTCGTCGTGCTTGGCGAGCCAGGCGGCGCGGCCGACCGTCGGTCCGCCGAGGGAGGAGCCGTCGGTGCCGACGACGATCGTGCGGTAGTCCTTCATGGTCATCGGGACGTGTCCTCTCAGTGTCCGGCCATCGGCATGTGGGCCACGTCGTCGACGTCACGCACACTGCGCGGCTCCTTGATCCACAGCATCAGCAGACCGGCGATGGCCAGGAACACGCCGGCGAACCTGATGGCGTTGCTCGGGTTGTCCCCCAGGAAGTTCTGGAAGACGAACCCGAAGGTCACCGACTGGATCAGCATCGGGATGACGATCATCATGTTGATGATGCCCATGTAGACCCCGAACCGGGTGGACGGGATCATCCGAACGGCCATGATGTAGGGCACACCCATGATCGACGCCCAGGCGATGCCCAGACCGATCATCGGGATGAAGATCAGGTACTGGTTGGGCATCGCCGGCACCAACAGCAGGCCGAGGGCGGCCAGCAGCAGGCAGACGCAGTGCACGAGCTTGGCCCCGCGCTTCTTGGCAAAGGCGACCAACGCGAACGCGACGCTGAAGGTGACGATGTTGTACCAGCCGTTGACCAGGCCGGTCCAGGCCACGGCCTCCTCCTTGCCCTGCTGGGTCGGCGGGAAGAACTCCTGGGCGATGGACAACGCGATGAACTGCCAGTAGCAGACCATGCCGTACCACTGGAAGAAGTAGACCAACGCCAGCTTGCGGAGCTGCGGGGGCATGTCCCTGATCGCCTCGCCGATCTCCTTGATCGCTGCACCGAGGCCGCCCTTCTTGGCCCGGAGAGCGCGGAGCTCCTCTTCGCTGGGTGGGATCTCCGGCGTCCGGAGCACCGAGATGAGCACCGAGGTGATGGAGCAGACGGCGCCGAGCATGAACGAGCCGACCACCCAGTAGGGGATGCCGGCGGCGGTGGCTCCGGAGATGATCTTCTGGAAGAAGAACAGCGACAGGTTGGCCAGCGTGATGCCCAGGCCGGTGAAGAACGACTGGGCCAGGAATCCCTTGCCCAGCTGGGAGGGCGGCAGCTTGTCGGCGATGAAGGCTCGGTAGGGCTCCATCGCGGTGTTGTTGCTCGCGTCCAGCAACCAGAGCAGGATCACCGCCATCCACACTGCGGTGACGAACGGGAACAGGAACAGGCAGATGCTGCAGCCGATCGCCCCGATCAGGAAGAACGGCTTCCGTCGGCCCCAGCGCGGGCTCCAGGTCCGGTCGGACAGCGCCCCGATCAGCGGCTGGATCACCAGGCCGGTGATCGGCCCGGCCAGGTTGAGGATCGGCAGGTCGTGCGGGTTGGCGCCGAGGAACTCGTACACCGGGTTCACGGCGGTCTGCTGCATGCCGAAGCTGTACTGGATGCCGAAGAACCCGAGGTTCATGATCAGGATCGACGGCATCGTCATCAGCGGCTTGGTCCGGACGACGCTGGTGTGCTGCAGGTCGGAAGCAGTCATCGTGTGGCCTCCTGGGCCGGGTTCTCGGCGAGGTAGTCGGCGAGCCGGGCCAGCTCCTTCTCCCAGCCCTCCCCGTGCCAGCCCGCGACATCCGGCTCGTAGGGACCCTGGATGATCCGGACCAGGGTGTTGTTGCGACCCATCTTGGTGAACTCGACCCGCAGCTCGAGCGGGACGTCGGGATCGATGCCCGGGTCGCCCGTGATCCGCTCCGACGACACGAAGACGTCGGGGTCGAAGTACTCGGTGTAGACCCCGTCCGTCGTGACCCGGGTGGAGGGATCGGCGTCGCGCACCTTCACGTGGTGGTGTCGGCCACCGAGTCGGAGGTCCCCGGCCAGCGTCTCGAGCTCGACGTGCCAGCCGGGAGAACCCCGCCACCGCGCGAGCTCAGCGGGCTCGGTCCACGCTCGGAAGACCTGGGATCGCGGGGTGTCGAACTCCCGCTCCACGGTCACGATCACATTCGCGGTCACGACGCGCCACCTCACTGTGCCTCGTTGCCAGACGTGCCGGCCGCCGTACGGCGGAACACCGGTGCAACGGAATTGGCTTGTGTGTCAGAAGAAGGAAAACTTTGCACCGCGAGTCTGGCAGGACGTCTCTGACGTTGGCAATACCTTCGGTCATCTTCTTCTCAGAACGTCTTCAGCATGGCCGTTCTACGCGCTCCACGGCTCGTCCGTGGCGATGAAAGGCCTTTCCTCACCGCGCGCGATGCGTCACCATGGACCGGGTTCGAAGGATCGAGGGGCGGATTACCCTTGGACACTGTGAGCGACGAACCCGGGACGACGGACACGGCCGTCCGGGTGAGTCTGCAGGACGTGGCCGACCGGGCCGGTGTGTCGGCGGCCACGGCATCGCGCTCGCTGCGGGGGTTGGCCAAGGTGTCGCCTGAGACGCGTCAGCGCGTGATCGAGGCGGCCCGCGAGCTGTCGTACACCACGGCGCTGCAGGCGGCTCCCGAGTTCGCGCCCGGACCCCGGCGGACCGTCGCCGTCATCGTGCCGTTCATCACCCGCTGGTTCTTCACCACCGTGACCGCCGCGGCGGTCGATCACCTGCGTGAGCACGGGTACGACGTCCTCCTCTATCACCTCGGCAGTGCCGATGTGCGTGACGACTTCTTCTCGCGGATGCCGCTCGCCGGTCGCGTCGACGGGATCCTGGTGCTGTCGGCGCCGCTGAACGAGGAGCACACCCTCGCCCTGCGGGCCCTCGGCATCCCGTTCGTCACCGTCGGCACGATGGTGCCGGGAGCGCCGGCGGTCGGCATCGACGCGATGGCGGCGGCGCGGCAGGCGGTCAACCACCTGATCCACCTGCGGCACCGCAGGATCGGCCTGATCCTCGGCGAGGCCGACGACCCCAGGTTCGAGTTCGAGTCGTCGGCGGAACGGCGCCGAGGCTGCGAGCAGGCCCTCGAGGCGGCCGGCCTCACCCTGCCCGAAGGGCTCGTCGCCACAGGACCGCACGGCCACGAGGGGGGAGCTGCGGCGATGACCGAGCTGCTGTCTCGTCCGGTGCTGCCCACCGCTGTCTTCGCCGAGTACGACGAGCTGGCCATCGGCGCCCTGTGGGCGCTGCGCCGAGCCGGACTGAGCGTGCCCGGCCACGTCTCGGTGATCAGCATCGACGACCACGCGCTGGCATCGATGTTCGACCTGACCACCGTCGCCCAGGACGTACGCCAGCAGGGCGCGATCGGCGCCGGGTTGCTGCTGCAGGCTGTGGATGCCGGGGAGATCAGCCCCGCCGACCGGCAGGTCCTGCTCCCGACCCGCCTGGTGTTGCGGGGGACGACGTCACCGCCGTCCACCGAGCGGATCCTGCCCGCCCCCGACGACGCCTGAGCAGGGCCGACGACACGTGATCGGGGTCGACGACGCCGGTCGCCGAGTCAGCCGAGCTCGACCACGGACACGTCGACCAGGATCTCGGTGGCCAGCTCCTCGAGGGCAATCCGCACGGCGTCGAGGGAGTCCATCGAGTCGACCGTGATCACCGCACTGGCTTCGAACAGCAGACCGCCGGCCATCGGGGCCTCCCGGGTGGCGGTCTGCAGATCGGCGACCCCGAGGCCGTGTCGGGCGAGGACACCGGAGACGGCGGCGACGATGCCGGGGCGGTCGTTGCCGAGCAGATCGAGGCGGACCCGGCGGCGACCGGGGACGTCGTCAAGATCCGCGGCGGCCGATCGCACCGACACGTCGAGCAGTCCGTCGAGCGGAGCGAGCGCCGCCCGCAAACGGTCAGTCTGGCGGTCGGGGACGGTGACCAGCACGACGCCGGCGAACGTCCCCGCCAGCTCGGCGAGGTGGCTGCGCTCCCAGTTCCCGCCGTTGCTGGACACGATGTCGGCCAGCGCCTTCACCAGACCGACGCGGTCGTCACCGACGACGGTGAGTACGAGAGTGGTCACCGTCGTGATGCTAACGGGTGCGAGGGGAGGGATCAGCCTTCGTCGGTTCCCTGATGGAACCGTTGTCGCCAGTCGCCGCCGGCGCGCACCCACAAGGAGCTCCGCAGGGTGCTCCGCTGGTCGGACACCGCCCGCCAGAGCAACAGGATGGCGGTCTCATCGACCCGGCTGACCACGACGGTGTCGAGGGTGACCGGCTCGGTCAACGGCGCGATCGCGGCGAGCATCTCCTCACGTGTCCACAGCCGTCCCGACCGACCGATCTCGGTCCAGTCCGGATGCAGGAGGGCGGCCACGGCCGCCGGATCGGACCGCACCTCGTCGGTCAGCAGGTCACGTTCGAGCGCGATCACCCGCTCCTCGTCGGTCGGCTCGTCGTCGAGCAGGGAGAACAGGTCGGCCTCGGGTTCGGGCTTGGGTGTGGGCAGGTAGCCGGCGTGCGCGTCCTCACTCGATCGCTGCGCACCGAAGCCGGGTCCGGGATCGGGCTGTCTCCCTTGGCTGTAGGCGATCGAGGCGCTGTTCGCCAGACGGTCGGCCTGCTCGTTCAGCTCGTGTCCGGCGTGTCCCTTGACCCACTCGAACCGGACCCGACGTCCCTGCATCGCGGCATCCAGGGCCTTCATGATCTCCACGTTCTGCACCGGTTTCCCGTCACCCTTGCGCCAGTTCTTGCGCTTCCAGCCGGGCATCCACTTGGTGATCGAGTTGATCGCGTACGTGGAGTCGCAGTAGACCAGCAGCTCCTCGTCGGTGGCGGCGGTCTGCTGCAGGAGGTCGAGGACGGCGGTGAGCTCACCCATGTTGTTGGTGCCGTGCGGCCAACCCCCACACGCCCACCGGTCGTCGTCGACGTACCAGCCCCAGCCCGCCGGGCCGGGGTTGCCGAGGGCGGATCCGTCGGCGGCCGCGATGATCGTCACCGGGGCATGGTGCCAGATCCGGCCGGATGGCGTCGCGCCGAAGACGGCGAGCCCATCACTCACCGCCCGCACAGTACGGCTCCGCGCGCTCCTCACCGGGAAACGTCAGGGTGAAGGTGCTGCCGCCACCCGGGGTCTCGCTGTGGGTGATGGCGCCCCCGTGGGCGGCCATCAGCCCGGCGGCGATGGACAGTCCCAGACCTGTTCCGCCCTGGGTGCGCGCGCGTCCGTAAGTCGCTGCGGTAGAAGCGCTCGAACACCCGGGCGGCCTCCTCTGCTGACACACCCGGTCCGTGGTCGATCACTCGGGCCTCGACCGTCTCCTCGCGGACCCCGATCATGACCTCGTACGGCGTACCGGCAGGCGTGTGGCGGAGGACGTTGGCGACCACGTTGCCGAGGATCTGCCGGATCCGGCTCTCATCGCCCGAGACGACCGGGGCCGTGTCGACCCACCCCTCGCCGTGGACCTGGCTCACGGTGACGGGCCGTCCGGGTTCCCGGGCTCGTGCGTCCACCACACCCAGCACCGGAGCCGGGTCACCACCGGACTGCTGGTGGCCCTGATCTTCGTGCTCGGGATGTTCTGCGGTGTGCTCGCGGGACCTGCCCTGACACCGGCCCCTGCACCGCAGATCGTCTACCTGCTCGGCGACGCCACCACCTCGACACCCGCACCGTCGGCGTCGCCCCCTCGGCCAGCCGCTGACCGGACGCCAGGAGCAGGAGCCATCGACGAACGCGATCCGATGAGATCGTCATCGAGGGATGCTGCCGGAGCTCGCACGGCGGCGTTTCGGTCACGCGGTTCCAGACGCCGCAGGACGGCAGGGAGCTCCTCGATCGCGATCACCCCCAACCGTTGGGTCGCCCGGGTGACCGCCACATAGAGATCCGACCAGCCGCGGGCCGACTCTCGCTGGATGGCGGCCGGGTCGGCGATCAGCACCGAGTCGAATTCGAGGCCCTTCGACTGCTCGACGGTGAGCACCGCAGTGCCGGCGTCGAGCACCGTGGGGTCCGACCCGCGAGCCACGCCGGGGAGCGCGGCGACCAGCTCGGCGTAGCGAGAGCCCGGCACGAGAACGGCGAGTCGTCCTTCCCCAGTTGCGATCTGCTCGTCGGCGACCGCCTCGAGCAACGACGGGACGAGGTCGATCTCCGGCACGGACCGGCTCCAGGGCAGCACCTCGGTGGACCGCGCGGACACCGGCGGCGTCGCCGCCGGGTCGACCGCAGTCAGCACGTCGTGCGCCACCGCCATGATCTCGGCCGGTGTCCGGTAGTTCACCGTCAGCTCGGCAGTCCGCCACCGGCCGGGCGCGTACTGATCGAGCAGGTCGGCCCACGACTGCACGCCGGTGTCGCTGCCGGTCTGAGCGAGATCACCGACCAGGGTCATCGACCGGCGATGGCAGCGGCGCATCAGCATCCGCCACTCCATCGGCGACAGCTCCTGTGCCTCGTCGACGATCACGTGCCCGAACTGCCAGGTGCGGTCGGCCGCGGCTCGATCGGCGATGGTGCCCGCCGCCTCGCGATGCCGGGTGCGTTCCGCCAGCATCGCGATGAACGGCTGGACGTCCAGCGGGTCGATCGTCAACGAACCCTCGGCGAGCCCGCTCTCGACCGTCGCGTGCGTGTACGCGAGGTGCTCGGCATCGGCCTCGGCCCGTTCCGCGGCGGCCCAGCGGCGCTCCCGCACGACCGCCTCCGTGTCGCCGAGCAGCTCGGCCGCCTCGTCGAGCAGGGCGATGTCGGCCCGGGACCAGCGCCTGCCCGGTTCGCGGTGCAGGACGGCGCGCTCGGTCGGGGTGAGCTCTGGAGCGGCGGCGGCGAGGCGTTCGGGAGATGACCAGAGCATCGCGAGCAGGCGCTCCGGCGTGATGTCGCGCGCGCGGTCCCGACGCGCGGACCGGACCGCGCGGGCGATCACCTCGGCCATCTCCCGGCGACCCTTCAGCCGGCTGGCCTCCGAGGACTCGGGCGCGGTCCCGACCACCCCGGGGAGCAGCTGACCGATGGTGGACAGGACCACCTCGGTCTCGCCCAGTGAGGGCAGCACCTGCTCGATGTAGCGCAGGAAGGTCGCGTTCGGTCCGACGAGCAGCACCCCGCGCCGGGCCAGCTGCTCCCGGTGGGTGTACAGCAGGTACGCGGCGCGGTGCAGGGCGACCACCGTCTTCCCGGTGCCGGGGCCGCCCTGGACCACCAGGACTCCGGGCAGTCCGGCGCGGATGATCGCGTCCTGCTCCGCCTGGATCGTGGCGACGATCTCCGACATCCGGCCCGTGCGATGGGCCGATAGCGAAGCGAACAACGCGCCCTCCCCGATCAGGCCCGCGGCATCATGGTCGGCCAGCGCGTCCAGGTCGAGGACGTCATCGTCGACCGCGGTGACGGTGCGTCCGGTCAGCCGGAGGTGCCGGCGCCGGAGGACGCCCATCGGAACCTGGGTCGTGGCCCGGTAGAAGGGTTCCGCCACCGGCGCGCGCCAGTCGAGGAGCAGCGGATCGTGGTCGTCGTCGAAGAGCCCGATACGGCCGATGTACGACGTTTCACCGTCGAGGGAATCGAGGCGTCCGAAACACAGTCCACGCTCCACGCTGAGCAGTTGATCGTGACGTCCGGCATAGGTCCGGGCAAAGGACTCGCGTTCGGTCGCGGCCTGGTCGGTGCCGGTCGTCGGACCGCCGTGGGTGAGCCGGAGATCCTCTGCTGCGCGGGCGCGGGCGGCGTCGAGCACCTCGTACAGCATGGTCACATAGCCTTGTTCTCGGTCGATCTCGTGCTTCAGCGCGGTCTCGGTCCGGTGCTCTTCCGGGTTCGGCAACGGTGCTCCTTGACGAAGGTGGATCCGTGGGCTAATCTCGTAATAGGCGCCGAGAAATCGGCGCCTATTGTTGTCTTCAGACAAATACAACAGGATAGCGATCCAACCGATATCCGCGCAATTCCTGTGAATTCATCCCAGGTGCGAACACACGAATTCGACGCCTCTTCGGGTGTTCATTTCCGGCGAGGAGCGGGCCCAGTGCCACCGCTGGCGGCCACCCACCCCTCGCGTGCTCTCTGCCGTCGATGTCAGTGGTCGGCCCTACGGTTCCCGGCAGGAGGTGCGTGATGAGAGCACTCGTGGCAACACGACGCACGCAGGGCGAGCGAAGCGACGACTACATGGCCTGCGTCCCCGGAGAGCTGGTGTGGTTGCCGCTGATCTGCGACCGCGATCGCCGCGACCCCGAGCACGGGTGCGGCTGCAGTCGGGGGTTCGGTGGACTCGCCAGCCATCGTGCCTGCACGACCGTGGAGGTCGCCGAGCTGGAGATGACCGAGTCGGAGCTCACGCTGGCCTTCGAGTCCAGCTTGCGCGACCAGGGTTGGATCTCGGCGAGCGCGTCTTCCGCCGACGTCGCCGAGGTCCTCGACGAGACGCTGGGACTGGTGCGGGCCGTGGCGGATGCCGTGCCGGTCGGAACGGTGGTGCGTCGCGACTTCGACGAACTCCACGCGTTCCCCGGTCTCGACTGATCACGGACCGCATCGACGGCCACCGAGCCTCAGCGGGTCGTGCCGCGACCATCGACAGGTGGATCGTTGATCCGACCACCAGGGCTCGCTGGTCACCACGGTGATGCTGCCAACGGTGGACCTTCTCAGCTCGCTCAGCAGGCTTCGGCCGTCAGCGATCCACCGTGCGTCGCCGGCACCGTCCCCCGGGATCTTGTCCTCGGCGGAATCCGCATTCCAGTGAACCAGTCGTTCGGCGAGCGACTGGTCGACGTCGAGTTCACCCGGGTCGACAGCGACCCCTCGGACCCACAGCGGGCCCGCGCCGTCGTCAAGCCAGAACTCGAGGACAGCCACGGCTCCAGTCTGCGCCGCAGACCCAGCCCGGGCCGTCGATGGCCTGCGGAGTCCACGCCGCGACGATGACCGCGGGCCGACGACCGTGGGTCGCGCGAGCGCCTACGGCGTCCGACGATTCTCGAGAATCGATCGGTCAGCTCGCCGACTGAGAATGGATGCGTTGCTCTGCACGGCGAGAATCGAGCAGTTGCTCTGCTTGCTGAGGATGGAGCAGTTGCTCACGAAGGACAGCATCGAGCCGACCGACAGGACGGACCCGATCGAGCCGGCCGACAGGATCGACCCGATGGAGCCGATCGATGCTACGGAGCCGATGCTGCCGACGGAGAGCACCGAGCCCTCCGAGCAGATCGACAGGAACGAGTTCCGCGAGCGCCAGGAGAGCACGTCGTCACCGCGTCTCGACGTCGGCGAAGGCGACTCGGACTCCGCCGGTGGCGAGGAGCTGGAGGTCGGCGAACCACGCCCCCGCCTCGGCCGTGGTGACGGCGGCGCTGGCCGTGTCGTAGTCGGCGAAGTAGAGCGAGACCAACCGGTAGCACGGCGTCGGGGACCCGTCCTCCTTCGGCCAGACCTTGGAGGCCTCGATGCGCTGCACCCCGGGGAGGGCGCCGGCCAGGTCGAGGTGGCCGGCGGCGTACTGCGCCTCGAACGCGTCCGGATCGGTGGGGTTGTCGAAGATCACGGTGATGGTGGTGGGCATGCCATGAACCTCGCACACCCGGGTCGCACCCAGAAGGGTTGGCGAGGATCTCTCATGTGCGGATTCGGTGAGGGCATCGGTGGGCGACGTGGCTGAGCGCAGCCGCGGGCTCGACGGCCTTCGTGGGAAGGACGGCCAGAAACCAGCGGACCCGGAGTCGGCCGCCCCTCGCCCGGGCAAGGCCTGGTTCAACTCGGGCTCACTCGGGCACGTCGCGCGCTGGCTGCACACGACCGAACAGCCAAGCAGCGATCCAGCCGGACAGTGCCGCCACGATCACGCCCAGACCGAGCGGGAGCAGGCCGACGTACAGCGGGAGCGGACCGCGGTCGACCGGCTGCGGGCCGACCTGCCAGCGCGGTACGAGATCGCGCGCCGCGTCCACCCCGAGCATCGATGCCCCGGTGAAGTTCGGCGCATACGACGCGATGGTCTCGCTGGCACCCGACTGCACGTCGACCCAATAGAGCGCCGAGGTGTTGTCCGACGTGTCGGTGAACGCATGGACCAGCACCGTCGAGGGATCCCGCCAGCCGATCACCGTTCCGTAGTCCGGCATCAGCAGGTGGCGGCGCAGCACCGGTTGCGGACCGGACACGCCGGCGACGACGAGTGAAGAGCCGGTGACCAGCGCCACGGAGCGTCCGTCGGGGGACCAGGCGTCCCCGTCCAGGTTGACCTCGTCGGTGGTGACAAGCGTGGCGGTGACCTGGCCGCTGGTCGCGTCGACCAGCTGCGCGCCGTGGTCGGTCGCGACCGTGATCATCCTGTTGTCCGGGGACAGCGCCGCCGCCCAGACGCCGGTCACCGCCGGATACTCCCGCAGCGCTCCGGTCTGCAGGTCGAGCATGGCCAAGGACACCGCGTTGCCCTCGGCGTAGCGGTTCACCACCTCACCGCTCGTCCCGATCAGCAGCGTCCGCCCGTCCGCGCCGAGCGCCAGCGGCAGGGCGGCGCGTCCCCGGCCCACGGGAACCTCTCGTACGGCGCCGTCCCGCAAGGTGACCACCTGTACCGCGCCGGTCGGGCCGGAGCTGCCGACGACGACGAAGGTGCCGTCCGGGGACAGCACGCTGACCGCGGGATCACCCTGATCCTCGGCGATGGTGGCGTTCTCCGCTTGATCCAGCCGCCGGTAGGTCCGGCCGTCCGCGCTCAACAGGACGGACTGCGGGTCGTCCATGAACTCGACCCCGACGCCGTTCTGATAGCGCAGGACAGCCGCGTCGAAACGGTCGGTGGAGAGCATGCCCGTGTACCAGGAGTAGGGCGCGATCACCGAGGGCAGCTGGGGCGCACCCACCGCCGGTTCTCGGACCCCGGTCCAGCCACCCGGCAGGTAGATCAGTCCCAGCACCGCCAGCGCCACCAGATAGCCGACACCCGCCGGGCCGATCTGCCACCGCCTTCCCCCCGTGTCGTCCACCGTCGCCCCCGCTCTGGACGGACCGGTCTGCGCCCGGTCCCCCGCCCCCGATGTCGCCGAGCGTAGAACGGTTCGTACGCGGCCGGGACGATAGCGGAGAAGTAGTCGCAACTCCCTCACCGTCCCGGAAGCAGCGGAGCACCCGCTTCTCGCGGCGGTGGATGCGGCCCGAGCGGCGTCGGCCGAGCTCCTCAGCCCGCAACGGTGCCAGCACCTGCCGGCGCGGCGATCAGACGCTCGGCGAGGCGGGCGGCGGCGCGCCAGGCCAGGGCCACGGTGGTCAGCGTCGGGTTCGACGCCGTGGCCGTGGGGATGACGCCGTTGCCTCCGAGGTAGAGGTTCTCGACCCCCCAGACCTCGAGATCCGGGCTGCAGACCGAGGTCCCGTCGTCGACGGGGCCCATTCGGGTGGTGCCCTGGTAGTGCAGGGACGAACCGCCGGCGGCCAGCTCGGGCCCATCCATCGCGGTGCCCAGGCGCTCCGCAACGGCCACCGAGGCTTGGCGCATCTGCTCGATGACGGCCCGGTCGGCGTCTGTGTGGGCGTACCGGATGCGCATCCGCGGCATACCGTAGAAGTCGACCTCGGTCTCGCTGAACTCGACCGCGTCGCAGAACTGGATGTCCTTGGCCGCGTAGCAGGCGGTGACGGCCAGCCGCGACGCCGACAGGTCCTCTACGGGATTCCCGCCGCCGAGAGACATCTTGAAGGCAGAGTTGGCCAGCGGGATGACGCCCATCTGCAACGGGCGGGCGTCGGAGAACGGGGTCACGATGCTCATCACGTTCTCCGGGTCGCGATCGAACTGCTGCGGGTCGAACTCGTCGGCCAAGGTCAAGAAGTTGGCCATCTGGAAGTGCTCGTTCAGGTAGTGACCCAGCGCCGCCGGGCGGATGCCGGACGCGAACAGCACCTGCGGCGTCCGGAGTCCATCGGCGCAGACGACGACGTGGGTCGCCCGCACCTCGTACGTGGTGTCGGTCCGGCGGTCGCGCAGCTGCACCCCGACGGCCGCGCCGTCCTCGACCAGCACCCGCTCGGCGAGCGTCTCGGGCCGGAGCTCGAAGCCGGGGACGTCGCGCTCCAGCTCACCGAGGATCGCGCCCGTCCCGGCGAACCGCAGCGAGCCGTCCTCCCATCGGGTGGAGGTCGGCATGAAGCCGGTGGGGTTCAGGCCCGGCCCGTCGAGGACGTCGGCCACCGCCGAGCGCAGGGCCTCCGGCAGCCCACGCCCCGGCACCGGGGGCGTCGTCGTGCCGAGCAGCTCCTCGGCGCGGTCCAGGGCGGCGTCCATGTCTTCCGCGTCGATGAACGGGATGCGCTCGGACTGCTGGGGGCGGGGGCTGGAGGTGCCCCAGTGGATCCCCATCCCGCCGACCCCGCTGGCCATGCTGGCGGCGGGCAGACCCACCTCGCCGGGCTCGAGCACGGGGCGCGGGTCGACGAAGAACAGCCCCGGCAGGATCGTCTGGCGGAACTCCAGGCTCGGGTCGATGCCCGGCGCGATGTCGGACAGCGCCGCCGCTCGCACCACCCCGGCGTCGGGTCCCTGAGTGAGGAGCTGCGCCGCCGCACGTTCCTCGTCGGTCATGTTCTGGGTGTGGTCCCCGCGGGAACCGGGGACGACCGGCCCGACCTCGACCATCAGCACCCGGGCGTTGGGGGCGGCCTCGCCGATGGTGCGGGCGTAGGTCGCGCCGGCCGGGCCCGAGCCGACGATCACGACGTCGTACGTCTGGTGCTGGTCCATGCTGTGTCCGTTTCCGTTTCTCGTGGGTTCTCGTGGGTCAGTCGGCGGCGATGGTGGCGGTCAGGTCGTTCACTGGGCCGGTGTGGGCCCAGGGGTCGCCGCCGGTGCCTTCGTACTCGATCGTGAGCGGGCCGCGGTAGCCGTGCCGGCGCAGGATGCCGAGCGCTCTCGGGAGGTCGATCGGGCCCACCGCACCATCGTGCCCGACGTGATGGGTCTTGACGTGGACCAGCTCGGCCCGGTCGGCCAGGGCTTCGATGCCGTCGTAGAGCGTGGTCAGGTCGAGTCCCGCGAAGGGATCGACCGGCGGCGCGCCGGGCGGGGAGAACAGGGCGGCCATCAGCGGGGCCAGCAGTGCGTCGAAGTTGCCGAGGTCCAACAGCAGGCCGAGGCGGTCGACGCCCACCCGGTCGAGCAGGGTCGTCATCCAGACGGGGTCGCTGGATGGGCCGCCGTGGTTCTCCACCAGCAGCCGGATGCCCCGACCGGCCGCAAAGCCGCCGAACTCGGTCAGTGCTGCGATCAGGCGCACGGGCGGTGCGCCGTCGTGGTGTGCGCTGAACGGCGAGCCGGCGTTGACGCGCACGAAGCGGAACCCGAGATCGGCGATCCGCGCAATCCACCGGTGGCCACCCCTTCGTGTAGTGACTGCTGATCTGTACTCACTTCGAATCAGTAGTCACTACCACTTTACGAGACCAACATCCTGCCGTCAATACCGGTAGTGACAACCGATTGGGGGTCAGCACTAGTCTGACCGCATGGGATTGCGCGAGGTGAAGACGGCCAGGACCCGCCGCCGGATGACGGAGGTCGCCCTCGAGCTCTTCCTGCGCGACGGCTTCGACCAGACGACGATGGAGCAGATCGCCGAGCACGCCGAGGTCGGCACGACGACCCTCTACCGCTACTTCCCCACCAAGGACCAGCTGCTGCTCGACCCTCTCGTCGAGGCGATCGACCCAGCCCCCCACCTCCGCGACCGTCCCGCCGACGAGCCACTCGAGGTGTCCCTCGCCGCGGCCCTGCTGTCGGCGGCGGCCGCGTTCGACGGGGCGGGCACCCGCCTCGCGGAGATGCGCCGACTCGTGGACACGGCTCCCGTGGCGCGCGCGAGGCTCTGGGACCGGGTGCTGACCCTGCGTGAGGATCTCGAAGCCGTGATCGGTGACCGGATGGCCCGGGACCCGGGCGAGCTGTCGGTGCGGGCGACGGCTGGCCTGATGCTCGACCTCTTTCACCTGGTGGACCGCGACGCCGACGAGACCCGGACGCGCGAAGAGGTGATGGCCGGGCTGCTGAGCGAGCTGCCGTCCAGCACCGTCGTGATCCCGACTCTCTCGAACCCAGCCAGCATCGGCCATCTGAGGTGACCTCGCCGAGCGCGACAAGCCGACGGAGCCCCGGGCGTAGCGCCAGGGGCCTCAGTGCATCATGTCCGCGAACCGGCTGTAGTGGCCCTGGAACGCCACGGTGATCATCTTGGTCGGCCCGTTACGGTGCTTGGCCACATCCATGTCGGCCTCGCCGGCCCGGTCGGATTCCTTGTCGTTGATGTCGGGCCGGTTCAGCAGGACGACCATGTCGGCGTCTTGCTCGAGCGAGCCGGACTCGCGGAGGTCGGACAGCATCGGGCGCTTGTCGGTGCGCTGCTCGGGGCCTCGGTTCAGCTGGGACAGGGCGACCACCGGCACCTCGAGCTCCTTGGCCAGCAGCTTGATCTGCCGGCTGAACTCGCTGACCTCCAGCTGCCGGGACTCGACCTTCTTGCCCGAGGTCATCAGCTGGATGTAGTCGATCACCACCAGCTTGAGGTCGTGCTTCTGCTTGAGCCTGCGGGCCTTCGCCCGGATCTCCATCATGGTCAGGTTCGGGGAGTCGTCGATGTAGAGCGGCGCCTCGGACACCTGGCCCATCTTCGAGGCCACCCGGCTCCAGTCGTCGTCACTCATCCGACCACCGCGGATGTGCCCGAGCGGGATGGACGCCTCGGCCGACAGCAGCCGCATGGTGATCTCGATCTGGCTCATCTCCAGCGAGAAGATGACCGAGGTCAGACCGTTCTTGATCGACGCCGACCGAGCGAGGTCGAGGGCGAGAGTGCTGTTGTGGGTCGGGATCATCCCACGTTCCACCAGGTAGGTGTGATCGACGTTGTCGACCTGCACGCACCGCACCGGGACCGGCGGCACCGGGCGGATGTCCGTGACATAGCGGTGGCTCGACCGCGAGCGGTCCAACGCTCGTTCGGATCGGTGTCGCGTGTTCTTCCTGGTCAGCCCGAACACGTCATCAGTACAGCTGAAGCCGATCTGGTAGGCCACGCTCGACTCCGGGGTCTTGCCCTTCACCGCCTTCGCGTGCAGCGCGGGTCGATACCCGAGGCTGGCGACGAGCTCGACGACCCCGTCCGCCAACCGACGCGAGGTCGAGACGTACTGCACATTGCCCCCGACCCCGACCGTGCCGTCGGTGTCGAGAAGGCCGGCGAGCAGCTCGCGTCGCTGACGAAGACTCCCCCGCAGATAGAGGGTGGGGATGTGCTTGTTGTTGAGCACGCCGAGCGTGCGCAGATCCTGTTGCAGTGACACACGCGGGTGCCCGCACGCCGCACGCCGACGATCCGGCGGCTGCGGAGCCCCACACACACGACAGGCAGCCACCTGGATCGAGTACGAGAACTCGGCTACTGGTCGCGTTCGATAGCCGGCGTCCTGCATCCGGTGCAGGATCTCGGGATCGGCGGTGGTGATGCGTGCTGACCCCGAGTGGCCATCGCCCAGCCAGGCGCCGAACGTGTAGGGGTCGACCAACAGATCGGCGTCTGGAAGCTCCAGCGGCTCGACCACGTCGACGGCCCAGTTCTTGCGCCCGTCGGCGAGCTGCACCGTTGCCAGCATCTCGGCCGTCGTCACCACCTCGGCGTGGGTTGCGGCCCCACAGATGCTCATCGGCTGGCCGATCCTGTGGGCGAGCACCTGCAGCATCTGCGCTCGCGGATAGACCACACGACGTCGGATCGTCTCCCCGACGGCCACAGCCAGCACTTCCACCGCCGGGCCGATCTCGCGCCCGACCGAATGCAGCGCGTGTCGCAGATCCACCCCGACGTCGGCGACCAGCTCCGCCATGGTCACGTAGGTGCCGTCGTCCTCGGTGGTCGCGTCCGCGAGCGCAGCGACCCGGTCGATCACCGCCGGGTCGAAGTAGTAACGAGGGGGTCTCCGCTCGGCGGCGGCGCGGCGGGCGGCTCGGCTGGTGGCCCGCCACTGGTGGTCGGCATCGGCGACGACGCTGCTGCCGTCTGAGAAGGTGACCTCGAAGCAGGATCGATGATCGAGCACCTCTGTCGCCGCCACCACCGTGGTCGGACGGCCATCGCGGCCGAGCAGCTGGTCGCCCACCACTACCTCGCCCATCGTCGTCCAGCCCGTCGGGGTGGGCAACGGCGTGTCGAGGGCGAGCGCCTTGCCCATGCCAGGTCTCGCGGCCACGATGATCATCTGCCCCGGGTGCAGCCCGTTCGTCAGCTCGTCGAACTCGGCGAAACCGGTGGGCACGCCGGCGAAGCTGCCGTCGCGGGAGGAGATGGCCTCCATCTCGTCCAGGGTCGGCTGCATCAGCTCCGACAGCGGCTTGTAGTCCTCCGCGGCACGCCGCTCGGTGACCGCGTACACCTCGGCCTGGGCCCGGTCGACGATGTCGTTGACCTCACCCTCCCCGGCGTACGACATCTGGGCGATCCGCACCGACGCATCGGCGAGACGCCGCAGGATCGACTTCTCGCGGACGATGTCGGCGTAGAAGCCGGCATTGGCGGCCAGCGGGACGCTGGACAGCAGGTCATGCAGGTAGGGGGCGCCGCCGATCCGCAGCAGCTCGCCCCGCTTGCCGAGCTCGGCAGAGACGGTGACCGCGTCGGCCGGCTCACCGCGCCCGTACAGGTCGATGATCGCGTCGTAGATCTGCTCGTGCGTCGGACGGTAGAAGTCGGTGCCGCGCAGAGCCTCGATGACGTCGGCGATCGCGTCCTTGGACAGCATCATCGCGCCGAGCACGCACTGCTCGGCAGTCATGTCCTGCGGCGGCGTGCGGTCCAGACCGCGGGTCGAGTCGTCTCCGTACTGCGGGATCACCTCGGCCAGACTCACGCCACGTCCCCCTTCGCCGGGCCCACGACCAGGACCAATAGCATGCATGTTCGTACGGTATGCGCCACCACCGACAGCCCTCGATCGGCAACTCGTCGGCGTCCCGCGTGGTGACAGCGTGGGCCAACGTACGCCGCATCGACGGGCGCCGCCACCCACGACAGGAGAGTTATCCACACGCGCTGTGGATAACCGGCCAAGCCGTGTGGAGGACACGCGACGGCGTTGTGCACTCCCTGGGCACAAGCCTGGGGACAACTTGTCGGGATTCGCCGAGAATCGGCTCTGACCAGGTGATTTGCTCTGCGAACGCCGTGGACGAAGATTGTTTCTGAAGTTCCTGACGGCCTGTCTGCCGATCTTCGGCGGCCTTGACAAAGGCCCTCGACTCGTGGGATTCCACAGCAGTTGTGCACAGCCGGGCGGCGTCGACCGGGTCTCCTCGGACGTGTGCGGCTCTCCGGCCGTTTCCCGCTCGGACTTGGGGGAACGCCCACTTCCGCATACTCTAGGGGGGTATCTATCCAGACCAGCCGCCCGACCTCGAGGAGTACTGATGAGTCAGACCGCGTCGCCCGTCGACACCGCTCCCCCCGCAGCGGGAGAGGACGGCCACGCAGCCCACGGCTACATCGGCGAGAAGGAGGCCTACCTCAAGCGCCTCCGACGGATCGAGGGTCAGGCCCGTGGACTGCAGCGGATGGTCGAGGAGGAGAAGTACTGCATCGACATCCTCACGCAGGTCTCAGCCATGACCAGCGCCCTTCGCTCGGTCGCTCTCGGACTGCTCGACGAGCACCTCCAGCACTGTGTCGTCCGGGCAGCCGAAGAGGGCGGCGAGGAGGCCGAGGCCAAGCTGCACGAGGCCTCCCAAGCCATCGCCCGTCTCGTCCGGTCATGACCGTCGATCCGGCCATCACCGGCACCCCACGCCCGAACCAGAAAGCCGTCGCATGAGCACCACCACCACCACCGAGTACGTCGTCACCGGCATGACCTGCGGACACTGCGTCAACGCGGTCTCCGACGAGGTCAGCCATCTCCCCGGCGTCGTCGACGTCGACGTCGATCTGGCCACCGGATCGCTCACCGTGGTGAGCCACACCGTTGTGCCGTTCCCGGATCTCGAGCGCGCGGTCGAGGAGGCCGGCTACTCCGTCGCCGCTCGCTGAGTCAGACCGTTGGCCCGCCGAGGAGCTCGTACCGCAGCGTGGCGAAGTCCTCGCCGTGCGCCGTGGCGCTGACCAGGCGCAGTCGCGGTGGGGTGATGCGGCGCGGCAGCAGCGGCGCCCCGCCGCCCAAGAAGACCGAGCCGACGCCGAGGATGAGGTCGTCCAGCAGACCCACGTCGGCGAACTGACCGACCAGATCGCCGCCGCCGACGATCCAGACGTTCTTGCCCGCCGCCGCCGCGACCATCTGGGCGTGCACGGGAGCGACCGCGCCGGTGACGAACCGGATGTCGGCCCCGGGAACCTTCGGCAGGTCGCGGCTGCTGAACACCCAGGTCGGCTGCTCGTACGGCCAGTCGCCCGGCCTCTCCAGCAGACCCTCATGATCGAGGATCCACTCGTACGTGGTGGACCCCATGGCGAGGGCACCGACGTCGGCGATGAAGTCGGGATACTCCTGTTTCGACTCCTCGGTCTGCCGCAGCGTGAACAGCCAGCCCAGGGAGTTGTCGGCGTCCGCGATGAACCCGTCGATGCTGGTGGCGGTGTAGTACTGGGTGCGCGTCATCCCAGCAGCGTGCCAGCGATCACAGACACCGGCTACGCTCCGGCGTTCCGCCGGCCTGATAGCGCTCCTGCGCACGCTCTCCCCTGCGACCGACCGGCACGGCGCCCGTCGCCTTGGCCAGTCCACTCACCGGCATGCCGGCGTAGATCGACTCGGCCACGGCCACCTGGAAGGTCTCGTGCCAGATGCCCACCGCACCCGGGGCTTTGCGAGCCCGCTGGTTGAAGCGGGTCCAGGCCGGTCGGTGCTGCGCGTCCGGCCGGGAGGCGTACGCGTAGAGCAGCTCATGACTGTCCCAGTACATGATCAACAGCGGACCGCCCTCGCCCAGTGTGAGGCGGTAGCCGAGCATCCCCGAGGCCGGATCCTTCGCCAGCTCGGCGAGCATCGGCGGCATCGCGTTGAACACCGGAAGCCACAGATCTGGCCGCCACCAGCGGTTGATCCGCATGCCGATCAAGAACACCACCAGCTCGCCGTCGTGGTCGTGGGTCGTACGGCCGCTCTCGATCAATGTCATCGCCGTCTCCTTATGGATAGTCACACTCTCTGCTCACCATTATTAGATAGTGATACTCTCCGTTGTCAAGTGGTCCGACCGAAGAGGGAGACGATGCGCATCTCGGAGCTGTCCCGAGTCAGCGGGGTCCCGGTCGCGACGATCAAGTTCTATCTGCGGGAGGGTCTGGTGCCCGACGGCGTACGCACCTCGCCGAACCAGGCCCAGTACGACGACGCGCACGTCCAGCGACTGCGACTGATCCGCGCCCTGGTCGGCGTCGGCGGACTGTCCCTGGCCGCCACCAAGAACGTGCTCGGACAGATCGACCAGCCGGCGGGGCTGACCCTCGACCTGCTCGGCACGGCGCACCAGGCCGTCGCCCCCGAGCTGCCCGACGACGTCGATCTCGCCCCAGCGGTCGCGTTGTTGCGGCGCTGGGGCTGGCACGCCTGCGCCGATGCCGTCGGCCAGGAGACCGAGGCCCGGGTGGACGATGCACTCGGCGGCCTGGCCGTCGCCCTGGCCGCCCTCGACGACGCCGGCTTCGTGGTCGATCCGGACCGGATGGACACCTACGCCGACGCCATGATGCGGGTCGCCCGGGCCGAGATCGACGGGCTGCCGACGGACACGCCGGGTGCTGCCGTCCGTTACGTCGTGCTAGGCACCGTCCTGGTCGAACCCGTGCTGCTCGCGTTGCGCCGGCTGGCCGAGCGGGAGGCGTCAGCGGCCCGTTTCGGACTGCCCGCGCCGAAGGTCTTGGAGCAACAGCACGAATAATTGCGGAGAGCGGCACAGAACCCGGGGTGGGGGTTGCCAGACTGGGGCCATGACGCCCTCGGACCCGCTCGTCGCGCTGACCGATCCCGGCCGCGAGTTCATCGCCGGCCTGCCGAAGGCCGAGCTGCACGTGCACCACGTCGGATCGGCGACGCCCGCGATCGTGGCCCGGCTGGCCGAACGTCACCCCGGCACCGTGCCGGCCGACCCGGAGCAGCTGGCCGAGTACTTCCGGTTCCGCGACTTCGCCCACTTCATCGAGATCTACCTGTCGGTGGTGGACCTGATCAGGACCGGCGAGGACGTCCGGCTGCTCACGTACGAGGTCGCCGCGGAGATGGCGAGCCAGCACATCCGCTACGCCGAGCTGACCGTCACGCCGTACACCTCCGTCCTCCGGGGCATCCCCGCCCAGGAGTTCGTAGCGGCGATCGAGGACGCGCGTGTGGCCGCCGAGCGCGACCTCGGCATCGTGCTGCGGTGGATCTTCGACATCCCCGGCGAGCTCGGTCTGGACGGCGCCGAGGGCACGCTGCGGGTGACCCTCGACCACGGTCCGCCGAGCCTGGTCGGCTTCGGTCTCGGTGGGCCCGAGATCGGCGTACCGCGACCCCAGTTCAAGCAGTACTTCGACGCGGCCCGTGCCGCCGGCCTGCACAGCGTCCCGCACGCCGGTGAGACCACCGGGCCGGAGACGGTCTGGGACGCCCTCCGCGAGCTCGGTGCCGAGCGGATCGGCCACGGCACCTCGGCGGTCCAGGATCCCGAGCTGCTGGCCTACCTGGCCCGGAAGGAGATCCCCGTCGAGGTCTGCCCGACCTCCAACGTGGCCACCGGAGCCGTGGCGGACCTCGGCGAGCACCCGATCGTGGCCATGGTGGAGGCCGGCGTCCGGGTGACGATCAACAGCGACGACCCGCCGATGTTCGCCACGACCCTGAACCAGGAGTACGGCGTCGCGGCCCGGCTGCTGGGGCTGGACGACATCGGTGTCGGCAACCTGGCCAAGGCGGCCGTACGGGCCTCGTTCGCCGACAAGGCCGTCCAGGAGCGGCTGCTGACCGAGATCGCCGACTACGTGTCTGCTTCCGCCTGACGCCCACTCCCCCGGCCCCCCGTCCGGACTTCGCTTGGGTTCAAACCCCAGCGAAGTTGGTTTCGGGGAAGAGCACCCCCGCCTCAGAGGCGGCGGGTCAGAGGCGGTGGCGGGTCAGAGGCGGTGGCGGGTGCCGACCGGTTGCAGCTCGCGCAGCGCCTTGGGCGGGCCGAAGGGGAAGAGCTCCTCGCGGTCGGGCTTCTTCCACCACAGCACGATGGCCACCAGCACGGCGACCTGGACGAGCGGTGAGATGCCGTAACGGAAGACCCCGGAGACCAGGTCCAGGGGCATGCTCATCTCCACCGCACGGCCGGGCACGTAGGACAGCGACAGCAGCGTGATCCGCATCAGCATCATCCGGTCGAGCTTGCTGGCGGCGAGCACCGCCAGCGGCAGCCAGGCGATCAGGTCGTACCAGGACAGCGTGTACATGGCCGTGACCAGCCAAGCCACCGACAGGATCAGCGAGGTGCGCAGGGCCACGGTCAGCGAGTCGAGCCGCGGGTCGGCGCCCCGCGGCAGACCCGGCGCGGAGGTCCACGGCACCACCTGGGACAGCATCCAGGCGATCACCACCAGCCCGGTGTACGAGATCACCCCGACGATGATCTTGGCGACCCAGTCGGCCAGGAACAGGTCGAGGAACAGGAAGACGGGATTCGCCCACGAGCCGACGGACACGTACGAGCCGTTGCGCAGCACCTGGAAGAAGGCGTTGGGCTGCCACACCACGTACGCCAGCCCCATGGGGATGATCGTGCCCAGGCACAGCAGCGCGGCCTTCTTGGGTTCCCGCCGGTACGCCCACAGCATCGCCAGACCCCAGATGCCGATGCTCAGCTTGGCGCAGCCGGCCAGCCCGATGCCGAGGCCGGCGCCGAACGGGCTCTTGCGCATCAGCATGATCCCGGCCACCGCGAACATCACCGAGAGCGCCTCGTTGTGGGCGGTGGCCACCACGGCCCAGATGAGCACCGGGTTGCAGACGGTCAGCAGGGCGGCCCGGGCCTGGCGTCGTCTGTCGCCGTGCCCCAGCTGCACGATGCCGGCGCAGGCGATGATGAAGGGCACCACCGTGACCACCTGCAGCCAGAACACGATGTCGTGCATGTTCTCGCCGCCCAGGTGGTTGGCCAGCCACTGCAGCCACGACGTGATCGGCCCGTAGACGCTCGGGGTGTCCTGCCAGGGCTGCTCGGTCCAGCGCAGCACCGGGTCGAACTGGCCGCGGAACACCTCCGCCGGCGTGATCTCGTACGGGTTCCGGCCGATCATCTGCAGCCGGCCGTAACCGGCGTACATGAGGATGTCCGCGCTGGTCAGCGGCGGGACCAGGATCGTGGCCAGACTGAGCCCGGTGCCGAGACCGAACAGCTTGCGCGGGTTCGGCAGCCAGCCACCGGCCAGGGCCCGCAGCCCGATCCAGAGCCCCACCGCCCCGGCGACCACGATCAGCCACACCATCACCGTCACGACCCACTCGTTGGGGCGGACGACACCGGCGGGCAGATACCAGGGCGGCAGCAGGCTGTCCCGCGGACCGAGGGTCAGGGCGACGACGGACGGTCCGAGGAAGCCGGTGACCAGCGTGAGTGCCGTCGCGGCGACGATCAGCCCGATCGCGTACCGGTGGTCGCGGTGCCAGACGCTCGGCGCATACCGCTGGATCGGCGGGTGCGCGGGATTGCGGCCGGTGACGTGGTGGTGCGGGCGCGGACCCTCCTTCCCGCTCCCGTGGCCGGAGTTCCGGCTCATCCGCGGAGCTTGTCGATCAGCCCACGGACCCCGTCGGAGCCCTTGAGCTCGTCCAGACCGTGCCGGACGAGGCCACGGGCGGTCAGCGCCCGGGTGACGTCCTTCAGCACCAGTGCCCGGTCCAGCTGGGCGGCCAGACCCTTCGGCTCGTGGTCACCGGCGAGCTCGACGTCGATCTCACGGACCCGCAGGCCGGCGCGCAGCAGGTCGATGGTCATGCCGACATCGGCACCGTCACCGGCGGCCAGCGGGCTGGCCAGCTCGTACGCCCGCCGGGTCAGGCAGCGGTTCGTGGCCAGCGGAGCCCGCGGGGTCCAGTCGGCCAGCTCGGCGATGCCGCGGGCGGCGGTGGACTCGACGAGATCGAAGCCCGCTCCGGCCGAGCCGCTGTCCGCCGGCGCCGGGGCGGCGATCGTCAGATCGGCTCGGTCCGTGACCACGGGACCGATCAGGAGCTGGGCTCGAGCCGCCGTGGCGCCGAGATCGGCGTCCAGCACCAGGACGGTGCCGCACTCGGGCCGCTTGTCGCGCTGCTCGAGCACGCCGAGCGCGTTGACCGCCGACTCGATGGCGGCAGCCCGCCCGCGGCCGCGCTGGTGGGTGACGACGATGGCTCCCGACGCGGCGGCGTAGTCGCCCGTCGGATCTGAGCTGCCGTCGTCGGTGACGATCACGATGTCCACGCCGGGGAGGGCGCGGGCCGCCAGGACGGTCGCCTGGATCCCGTCCGCCACGTCCCTGGCCGGGATGACGCAGGCGACGCGGGCGAGACTCACGGGAAAACCTTAGGCGATCCCGGCCCTTCGCCTCGCCCACCGGCCCACCGCAGCGGCCGCCACCGCCGGGTCGTCGGTCGTGAGGCCGGTGACTCCGCGGTTCAGGCACCAGGTGATGTCGCGCGAGCGGTTCACCGTCCAGACGTGCACCTCGTGACCGCGCTCCAGCACGCGGGCGATGAAGCCTGGGTCCTGGCGCACCAACAGGTAGTCGGGGCTGACCGCGCCGATGCCCTCAGGCAGGTGACCGTCGCGCCACTCCCCCAGCTCCTTCTCGAGCAACAGGGTGCGAGGCAGGTGCGGCAGCACCTCGGCGGCTCGCTCGAGTCCGGGCAGGAAGAAGGAGATGATCCGCACCGGTGACCCGGGACCGGTCCAGCCGTACGGCTCGAGCAGCGCCGCGACCCCGTCCTCCACGTCGGTCGCCCGCGGGTTCGGGTGCTTGGTCTCGATGGCCAGGGAGACGTCCACGCCGCGCCCGCGGGCGGCGGCGGTCAGCTCGAGGAGCTCGGCCAGACCGATCAGGGTGCGCTGGTCCTCGCGCGGTCGGCGCACCTTCCAGGAGCCGAAGTCGAGCGTCTGCAGCTCGGCCAGGGTGCGCTCGTACGCCCGGCCGGTGCTGGTCGAGGTGCGGTTGACCGACAGGTCGTGCAGGCAGATCAGCTGACCGTCCGCGCTGAAGTGCACGTCGGTCTCCAACCCCAGCGGCACCCCCGTGCGCTCGGCCCAGGCGATGGCTGCCAGGTAGGCGGCCCGCGTCATCTCCGGTTCCCTCGCCGAGTAGCCGCGGTGGGCGTAGATCATCACCACGACCATCAGCCTGCCCTACGGATCGGGGCGGGCTGTGCGGGCGACCTCAGGTGCCGGCGTTCTCCGTCAGTCGACGGCTTTCGCCGCTCGGGCGGTCAGCCGGCCCAACACGATCATCAAGCCGCCACCGACGAGGATCGCCGCCACCGAGGAGCCCAACCACGACGGTGCTACGAAGCCGATCGCCGCATCCACGGCGTACCAGAAGTCGGACCAGAGCGGCACCGTCCCCGGATAGACCAGCTGGTACGCCACGAAGCCACCTGCCCAGGCCACCACCGGAACCCACCGCAGCCGCGCGGACGGACTCACGTCCCACCGCTGACCGCTGACGAGCAGGAAGTCGGCGGCGGCCACCGCGAACAACGGCACGAACACCGAGCCGATCAGGAACAGGAACGACTGGTACTGACCGAAGTCGAGGAAGCCTGCCAGCAGCGTGGCGATCACGCCGATGGCCACGGCCACGATCCGCCGGTCGACGTTCGGCGCGATGTTCTGCACCGACATGGTGGTGGAGTAGATGTTGGCGAAGGCCTCGTCCACCTCGTCGGTGAGCAGGATGCCCAGGGCGATCGCCCCGGCCGGCAGGGCGACCAGGGCGGCGATGACGTCGGTGGCACCCAGGTGGGCGACCGCCAGGACACCCAGGGTGTAGTACGCGATGGCGGCCAGACCATAGCCCAGCGAGGACCCCCAGAAGGCGGCCTTCCGCGTCTGCGAGTGCCGGCTGTAGTCGGCCGCCAGCGGGGCGAACGACACGACCCCGGCGACGGCCAGGTCGACGCCCGGCCAGAACCCGAGCACGGCGTCCTGCGGGATCTCCTGCCTCGGCTGCGACAGCACCTGGACGAACAGCACCACCGAGGCGACCAGCACCAGCCAGACCATCACCTTGCGCAGCAGCCGTAC
Source organism: Microlunatus sp. (assembly GCA_036524985.1). Taxonomy (GTDB): domain Bacteria; phylum Actinomycetota; class Actinomycetes; order Propionibacteriales; family Propionibacteriaceae; genus Microlunatus. The sequence continues at coordinate 37,382 of DATDBH010000085.1, forward strand.
GCTGCCGAGCGGCTTGACCGCCATCAGGGTGGCCACGGCGCCGGCCAGCAGCACGAACGGCCACCTCCACTGTGCGCCGAGGATGGCCGACGCGGCGGCGGCGATGACGATGATCTCCATCGTCGCCCAGCCGATGTTCTGACCGATGTTGAGCACGGTCGGGGCGATCGAGCCGCGCCGCCCGAGCAGTCCCCGCAACGACACCATCGCCGGGGCGCCGGTGGTCGCGCCGAACAGCGCTGAGGTGCCGAGCAGCCCGGCCCCCAGGGTGCAGCCGACCACGATGGCGCCGATCGCGAGCCAGACCGAGCCGGTGGTGGCGGCGATCAGGGCTCCGGTCAGCGGGCCGAAGAGGCTGATGCCGAGGTTGGCCCACATGGCGAACTGGTCGAAGAACCGCAGCGGGCGCGGCGGATCCGTGGTCAGGACGATCGGCGCCTCCGGCCTCGGGCCGTGGCCTGCTGGACTCCCGTACGTTCCGGACGGTGCTGAGGTGGACGTGGCCATCGGCGATGCCTCCCTACGCCGGCATTACCCGGTCAGGTTCGGTCGGTCGGCGGACCCGCGGCCCTGGGGACCGGCACTCCGCCCTCTCAGCCCACCACGTGGTGTGAGCTCCCGAAGTCGTGTTTCTGGGGCCAACCTAGCGCTTCACGACACGACCGGCTTGCCCGCGTCCACCCAGCCGTACACGCCACCGGTGAGGTTGACCGCCTCGAAGCCGTTCTGGTTGAGGTACTGGGCCACGCGTTCCGAACGGGCCCCGACCGCGCAGACGCAGACGACCTGCTCCCCGACCTCGTCGAGTCGGGTGAGGATCTGATCCATCGGGATGTGCACCGAGCCGTCGATCCGGCCCTGCGCCCACTCCTCGTCGGTGCGGACGTCGAGCAGCATCCACCCATCGGCACGCAGGCCGTACACGTCAGCAGGGGTGATGGCGGGTGTCTGGTCGACCATGTTCTCGAGGCTAGCGGCCCAGCCGCGAGCGCTGCGTCATTTCAACAGGCGGGACATCCGCCGGTCGGCGAGCTTCTTGCCGCCGGTCTGGCAGGTCGGGCAGTACTGCAGGGAGGAGTCGGCGAACGAGACCTCCGCGATGGTGTCGCCGCACACCGGACAGGGCTCACCCTTGCGGCCGTGCACCCGCATCCCCGACTTCTTCTCGCCCTTGAGGTCCTTGGCCGCCAGCCCCTCGGCCCGCTGGATCGCGCCGGTCAGCTCGTTCCGGATCGCGTCGTAGAGCACCGTCAGCTCCTCGTCCGACAACGAGCTGGCCGGCTTGAACGGGCTCATCCCGGCAACGTGCAGGATCTCGTCGGAGTACGCGTTCCCGATGCCCGCGATCACCCGCTGATCCTTCAGCACCCCCTTCAGCTGGGAGCGCCCGGCCCGCTGGAGCACCGCGGCCAACGCGGCCCGGTCGAAGTCGTCGGCCAGCGGGTCGGGCCCCAGGGTGGCCACGTGCGGGATCTGGGCGGGGTCGGTGACCACGTAGACGGCCAGCTTGCGCTGGGTGCCCGCCTCGGTCAGGTCGAACCCGGAGCCGTCGTCCAGGTGGAGCCGAACCGCCAGCGGGTTGCGGCCCGCCTTCGGCGGCGCGGTCGGCTGGCTGTCCTTCCAGCGCAGCCACCCTGCCCGGGCCAGGTGGAAGACCAGATGCACACCCTGCGCGGAGACATCCAGGAACTTTCCGTACCGCGACACCCCGTCGATCTCGAGCCCGTACAGTGCGGTCGGTGGCGGGTCGTACGTCTTCAGGGCGCTGAACGCGACCACATCGAGCCGGGTGATCGTCCGCCCGACCAGCTTGTCGGTGAGGAAGACTCGCAGCGACTCCACCTCGGGCATCTCGGGCATGCCCCATTATGTGTGGCGCCGCCCCGTCTCGCTCGCTCAGCTCGTGCTGCGGTGCACCTGCTTCACACCGACCCACAGACCTGCGGCGCAGGTCAGCACCGCGGCCAGCACGGCCCAGCCGATGGCCGGGTCGGTGAAGGAGCCCGAGAAGAGGGCGCGCTCGGCGTTGACGATGTAGGTGAGCGGGTTGAAGGCGCCGAGCACCTGCATCCAGCGGGGACCGTTCTCCAGCGGCAGCATCATCCCGGACAGGATCAGCAGCGGGAACAGCAGCGACTGCTGGACCGCCCAGAACATCCACTCCCGCTTCCGGGAGGCGATCGCCAGCGCGTACGAGAAGGCGCCCATCCCGATCCCGAACACGCCGAGGAGCAGCAGCCCGGCGATCACCTGCAGCGGGTAGAGCACGAAACCGAAGGGGATGGAGACGACCACGATCAGCGCGGCCTGCACCACCAGCGGGGCGAGCTCCTTCAGTGCCCGGCCGATCAGGATCGCCGACCGTCGCAAAGGGCTGGCGAGCACCCGCTCGTAGGAGCCGAGGGAGATCTCGAACAGCAGGTTCGACCCGGCCGCACCCGTGCCGAACAGGCAGATCATCACGATCACCCCGGGCAGGAACCACTGCAGCGGCGACTGCCCGCCGAGAGCCGCCGGGTCCACCGAGCCGGCCAGCAGCGGACCGAACAGCGCCAGGAAGACCAGCGGCTGGACCAGGGAGAAGATCAACGAGAACGGGTCCCGCAGCACCAGGAACATCTCCCGGAGGAAGACCGCGACCACGTCGCCGACCAGCGAGCTCCGCCGATCCTGCAGCGGCGCCGCACCCGCGTTGCCCGCCGCTCCCGACACGAGGGCACTCACGCCGCCACCTCCACGTCCTCGCGCAGACTGCGCCCGGTCAGACTCAGGAACACGTCGTCCAGGGTGGGCACCCGCACGTCGGCTGCCCGCACCAGCACCCCCTCGGCATCCAGCTCACGCAGCACCACGGGCAGCAGCTGTCGACCCTGGTCGACCCGGGCACTGACGGCGACCCCCAGGGACTCCGGGCTGTCTGCCAGCTCGACGGCACGCCGCCCCAGCACCGACCGCGCCCGCTCCACGTCGCCCGGGTCCACCACCACGGTCAGCCGATCCCCGGCCAGCCTGCTCTTCAGGTGCGCGGCGGTGTCGTCGGCGATGATCTCGCCGTGGTCGATGACCACCACCCGCTCCGCTTCCGCATCCGCTTCCTCCAGATAGTGGGTGGTCAGCACGATCGTCGTGCCGAGCTCGGCCCGGAGCCGGCGGATGTGCGCCCACAGGTTGGCCCGGTTCTGCGGGTCCATCCCGGTCGAGGGCTCGTCGAGGAACAGCAGCCTCGGCGAGTTCATCAGCCCGAGGGCCACGTCCAGTCGACGTCGCTGACCACCGGACAGCGACCCGACCGTCCGCTTCTCGAGCCCGGTCAGGTCGAGGCTGGCCACCAGCTCGGCCGCGCGCGCGGTCACCTGAGCGGCGCCGAGCCCGTAGAACCGGCCCTGGGAGTGCAGCTCGTCCAGCACCCGGAAGCTGTGTCCACCGCCGTTGCCCTGGCCGATGTAGCCGATCCGGGACCGCACCAGCGCCGGCTGCCTGACGACGTCCGCACCGGCCACCTCGGCCGTCCCCGACGTCGGCGGCAGCAGCGTCGTCAGCATCCGCAGCGTGGTGGTCTTGCCGGCGCCGTTGGGGCCGAGGAAAGCCACCAGCTCGCCGGGATCGATGTCGATGTCGACGCCTCTGACGGCGTCGACGGTGTCTTTCCTGCTCGTGAACTGCTTGCGCAGCTGACGGGTGTGGATCACGCCTGGTCCTCCCTGGTGGATCGATATCGGCTCCGGATCGGTCGGACTCCCACGTCCGCCGAATCTCCGTACGCCGTACCGAGTACAACACCATACACTGTACGGAGTGGCTCTGACAGTGTTCTCCGCTCTTCTCCCGAGAGGTCTCGCCGATGGCCGACGACGGATCGTCACCCGGCGGCTACGTGCCGCCGGTCGAGCTGGGGACCGATCAGGGACGACGGATCCTCGAGCTGTTGTGGGAGCCGTCCTCGGCCGTCCCCAGCCGAGGACCGAAGCCGAAGATCGCCCTCGACGACGTGATCACCGCCGGGGTGTCGATCGCGGATTCCGACGGACTCGCCAACCTGTCGATGCGCAAGGTCGCCACCCGGCTCGGGGTCGGGGCGATGTCGCTCTACACCTACGTGCCGGGCCGGGATGAGCTGGTGGAGCTGATGGTGGACCGGGTGCACGCCGAGCTGACGCTGCCCGCGGCCGACGTGGCCTGGCGGGTGAGTGTGGAGCTGCAGGTGGGCGAGCGATGGCGGATGTACGAGCGGCACCCCTGGCTGCTGGATCTCAACACGGCCCGGATGCCGATCGGACCGCACGTGCTCGACGCCGATGAAGCCCTGTACGCCGCCGTGTCCCGGGCCGGACTGCGCGGCACCGACGTCGTCTCCACCACGAACCTGATCATCTGGCAGCTGCTGGGCGCCGCCCGCTCGCAGATCGTCGAGACCGACGAAGCGCGACGGACCGGCACCTCGGCGGAGGCGTACTGGGACTCTCGCGCCAGCTTCTGGCAGACCTACTTCGACTATCAGCGCTATCCGACGATGGCCGCCGTCTGGGAGGCCGGCGGCTTCGACGACGACCAGGCCTACGCGTTCGACCGCCTGCTGGGGCGGCTCCTCGACGGACTCGAGTCGAGTCTCGACCGGGGCTGACGGCCTCGGTCAGGGGTCCTTCAGCAGCAGCGGCGCGGTCCGTTCGCGACCCGTCCCCACCAGGCAGCGACTGAGGTTGTCCGGGGCCGGGAACACCTTGTAGGGAATGGCTTGGATGTCCCAGGTGGCGCCCATCCGCCCGGAGGCGAGGCGGCGGTTCAGCACGGCCCGGGAGCACAGCGCCTTGATCCGGGGGTCGGCCTCCAGCTCGGACTGGGTGCGGGGCTGGTTGGGCAGCTGCACGGCGACGAAGGTCTGGTAGGGGTGCGACTGGTCGCAGTCGATCGGGGTCGCGACCACGGGCACGTTCTCGAGGTTCTGCAGCCCGCCCCAGCACTCGGGTTCGGTCGGGCAGAGCGCCTCCTCGAGCTGACCACAGGCGACGAAGCCGTCGACCACCTGGGGCGGCGGGGACGGCTCCGACGCCGACGGGGCCGCGGTGCTCGCGGTCGGGCTCGGGCTCACCGCCGTGGTCGCTCCGCCGGCCGGCACGGCGATCGGATCCTGCTGGCCGCTGGTGAGGCTGACGTAGATGATCCCGGTGGCCAGCAGGGCGACGACCAGGACCAGCACCCCCCCGAACCACGCCCGGCTGCGTCGCCGCGCCGCACGGGCCGTGATCGCGTCCCGGCCTTCCTCCTCCGACAGGTTCACCCCCGTGAGACCGGACGGGCGCTCGTCGAGTCCGTCGGCGTCGGGATCAGTGCCCGGGCTCGCTGCGACGACCGCGCCGGACGTCCCGGCCCCACCCCCGGTCAGGGCCAACGCTCGGCGATCCACCGTGGCGTCCGGTCCGAGGTCGACCTTGGCCAGCTGGTCCCGGAACCGGGCCGCCGTCGGACGCTCCGAGCCCAGCGGGGCGAGACCGGCCGCCAGGACGTCCATCAGCGCCGGAGGCACCTGCGGCAAGGGCCGCGGCGGCTCGGCGTGCAGCGCCAGGAGCTCCGGCAGCGTCGGCGTGTGCCCGTCGACCGGCCAACGGGGTGGGTGGCCCGCCAGCAGGGCGTACAGGGTGGCGGCCAATGAGTAGACGTCACCGGATTCCGTCGCCGGGTGCGAGTGGAACATCTCGGGCGGCGCGTAGGCGGGCGTCAGCGCCTCCATGGTCACCGACGGCTCAGCACCGGGCTCGGGCATCGCCGCCAGGCCGAAGTCGGTCAACCCGGCGTGACCGTACGCGTCGATCAGGATGTTCGCGGGCTTCACGTCGCGATGGATCACTCCGCGGGCGTGCGCGGCGGCGAGGGCGTCGGCGATCCGTACGCCGACGTCGCGGACCCGCTGGACCGACGGACGGTTCTCCGGCGCCAGCCAGGCCGACAGCGAGCCGCCCGGACAGAGCTCGAGCACCAGGTAGGGGCGGTCGTCGGGCAGGATCCCCGCATCGTGCACGGTGACGATGCCGGGGTGACCGGAGAGTCGACCGGCCGCGCCCGCCTCCCGGAGGAACCGGCGGCGCTGCTTGTCGTCGTCGAGGGGCCGGAAATCGACCTTGACCGCCACCTGGCGACCCAGGGAGTCCTGGCGTGCCTGCCAGACCGCAGCAAAGCCACCTCTGGCGAGGGGGCGCCAGTCCGAGAGCCCCGCGATGTCCGGGTGTGCTGTCACCACCGGTGTCACGGTACTAGGAGGCGCCTCATCTGACAGCACCTCCGCACGAGCTCACCGGCTGCTGTCCGGGCCGTTCGGGTCCGACGCTAGGGTCTCGACCATGACTCGGAGCGTCTACATCGCCTCGCCCGAGGGCCTCACCGGCAAGTCCGCCATCGCCATCGGACTGCTCGACACGCTGACCCGCGAGGTCGGTTCGGTCGCGGTCTTCCGGCCCTTGGTCCACGGCCACATCGACATGCTGGCCGACATGCTGGTGAACCAACCCGGCATCACCCAGAGCTACGACGACGCCATCGGCGTGACCTACGACGAGGCCCGGGAGAACCCGGACGAGGCGATGCACGTCATCGTCGAGCGGTTCGGGCGGCTCGCGGAGTCCTTCGACGTGGTCCTGGTGCTGGGGTCGGACTACACCGACATCTCCACCGGTACCGAGCTCACGGTCAACGCCCGGATCGCGGCCAACCTCGGCGCCCCCGTGGTGCTGGTCGTGCACGGCCGTGACCGCTCTCCGGACGAGGTACGGTCCACCGCCGAGGTCGCGATCGCCGAGCTGCGGCTGCACCACGCCCACACGGTCGCCGTGATCGCCAACCGGACCGCGTCGGACCGGCTTGCCGAGACCCAGGCCGCGCTCGCCCAGCTGCCCGACGTGGTGGTAGCCACGGTCCCGGAGAGCCCGGTGCTGTCCGCTCCCACCGTGCGAGCGCAGGCGGCCGCCGTCGACGCCGAGCTCGTGCTGGGCACCGATTCCTGGCTCGACCGGGAGTCGCAGGGTCTCATCGTGGCCGCGATGAGCCTGCCGAACGTGCTGACCCGGCTCCGTCCCGATATCACCGTGATCGCGCCCAGTGACCGCGGTGAGCTGCTCCCCGGTCTCTTGATGGCCCACCAGTCGGGCACCTTCCCCTCGCTGGCGGGGATCGTGCTGACCGGCGGCTACCCGATCCCGGAGCCGGTCCAGCGGCTGCTCGAGGGCATCCCGCACAACCTCCCGATCGTGTCGACCGAGCTCGGCACCTTCACGGCCGCGGCTCAGCTGTCCGGCGTCCGGGGACCGATGTCGAAGGACTCCACCCGCAAGCTCGAGGTCGCTCGTCGGCTGTTCTCGGAGCGGGTCGACTCCGAGGCGCTGATGAAGGCGATCAACGTGTCTTCCTCGGAGGTCCGGACGCCGCTGATGTTCGAGTACCAGCTGATGGAGCGGGCTCGCGAAGCCAACAAGCACATCGTGCTGCCGGAGAGCACGGACGACCGGATCCTCGAGGCGGCCTCGATCCTGCTGCGGCGCGGCGTGGCCCGACTGACCCTGCTGGGTGAGGAGAAGCTGGTCCGGGCCCGCGCCTCGGTGCTGGCCCTCGACCTTGAGGAGGCGACGGTGGTGTCGCCCACCGACCCGGTCCTGGTGGAGCGCTTCGCCACCGAGTACGCCCGAGCCCGCGCCCACAAGGGGATGACGATCGAGCGGGCCCGCGAGGTCGTCACCGACGTGTCGTACTTCGGCACCATGATGGTGCACCTGGGACTGGCCGACGGCATGGTCTCCGGAGCGGTGAACACGACCGCGCACACCATCCGACCGGCCCTGGAGTTCGTCAAGACCAAGCCCGGGGTCTCGACCGTGTCCAGCGTCTTCCTGATGTGCTTGGCCGATCGGGTGCTGGTCTACGGCGACTGTGCCGTCGTCCCCGACCCCACCTCTGATCAGCTCGCCGACATCGCCACCTCCTCGGCCGAGACCGCTGCGCAGTTCGGGATCGACCCGCGGGTGGCGATGCTGTCCTACTCGACGGGCTCGTCCGGGTCGGGGATCGACGTGGAGAAGGTCAGGGCGGCGACGGCCCTGGTGGCGGAGCGCCGTCCGGACCTGCCGCTGGAGGGTCCGATCCAGTACGACGCTGCCGTCGATCTCGACGTGGCGCGGACCAAGCTGCCGGACTCCGCGGTGGCCGGGCGGGCCACGGTCTTCATCTTCCCGGACCTGAACACCGGCAACAACACCTACAAGGCGGTGCAGCGCAGCGCCCACGCCGTCGCGATCGGGCCGGTGCTGCAGGGTCTGCGCAAACCCGTCAACGACCTCTCCCGAGGAGCACTGGTGGACGACATCGTGAACACCGTGGCGATCACCGCGGTGCAGGCGGCCGGGATCGACGCCGCCGAGGCCCTCGCGTGAGCGCGTCCGAGGCGGGTCCGACCGGCACAGGTCCGGTGCTGGTGATCAACTCCGGTTCGTCGTCGCTGAAGTACCAGCTGGTGGTGCCCGATACCGCCGAGGTCCTCGCCTCCGGGCTGATCGAGCAGATCGGTGAGTCGTCCGGGCGGATCACGCACACCGTGGCCGGCGAGGAGCGGGTCGAGGAGAAGGCGGTGGCCGATCATGGTGCGGCGCTGGCCTCGTTGCGGGAGCAGTTCGGCGCGCACGGGCCGGATCTGGACGACGTCGCCATCGCCGCCGTCGGGCACCGGGTGGTGCACGGTGGCCCCGACTTCTCCGACCCGGTGATCATCGACGACGTCGTGCTGGCCGAGATCGACGCGCTCAGTCCCCTGGCTCCGTTGCACAATCCGGCGGCCGTCGCCGGGATCCGCGCAGCCCGCGAGCGCTTCGGCGTGCCGCACGTCGCCGTGTTCGACACCGCCTTCTTCGCCGGACTGCCCCAGGCGGCGAAGACGTACGCCATCCGGGCCGAGCTCGCGGCCGAGCACAAGATCAACAAGTACGGCTTCCACGGCACCTCCCACGAGTACGTGTCGCGGCAGGCCGCCGCGGAGCTCGGGGTGCCGGTCGAGGACCTGAACATGGTGATCTTCCACCTGGGCAACGGAGCCTCGGCGTCGGCGGTCCGCGGCGGGCGGGCGATCGAGACCTCGATGGGACTGACTCCGCTGCAGGGGCTGGTGATGGGCACCCGATCCGGTGACATCGACCCCAGCATCTACATGTTCCTGCACGACGTCGCCGGGATGTCGATCTCCGAGATCGACACCGAGCTCAACAAGCGGTCCGGTCTCAAGGGTCTGTGCGGGGACAACGACTTCCGGGTGATCGAGGACCGCATCAACCACGGCGACGCCGCGGCCACCCTGGCGCTCGACGTCTACGCCCGACGACTGCGTCACTACCTGGGCGGCTACGCGTTCGCTCTGGGTCGGCTGGATCTGGTGGTGTTCACCGCCGGGGTCGGGGAGAACAGCGGACTCGTCCGAGCCGCCGCCACCACCGGTCTGGAGCAGTTCGGCCTGCAGCTGGACGAGGGGCGCAACGCCGTACGCTCCAAGACAGCCCGGATCATCTCGGCCGACCGGTCGCCCGTGACGATCATGGTCGTGCCGACGAACGAGGAGCTGGCGATCGCGCGCAAGGCGCAGCAGCTCGTCGGGTGAGCGAAGGATCCGGGGCGCCGTCGTCGGCTCCTCCTGACGGCGAGCTGCGACGTTGGCGCAATGCCGTCTTCGTGATCTTCTGGCTGACCGGTTTCCTCTTCGCCAGCTGGGCGACCCGGGTGCCGAGTGTGCGCGACATCCTCGACGCGACGACCGGTCAGATGGGTCTGTTGATCCTCGGGCTGGCGGCCGGCTCGGTGCTGGGTCTGTTCGCGTCCAGTCACGTGATCGCCCGGCTCGGCGCCACCGCGACCATCCTGCTCTGCCTGTCCCTGGCGTCCGGCGGGTTGGTGGTGGTCGGGCTGGTCGCCACCTTCGCGCCCGGGCTGGTGATCTTGTTCGTGGCCCTGATGACGCTGGGCGTGGGCTACTCGATCACCGACGTGGCGATGAACCTCAGCGGGGCGGCGAACGAGCGACGGATCGGCCGCACGCTGATGCCGATGTTCCACGCCTCGTTCAGTCTCGGCACGATGCTGGGCGCCGGCTTCGGGGCGCTGACCGAGCACCTCGCCGTGCCGATCGGGGTGCACCTGGTCGGGGTCGGGCTCGCGGCGATGATCACCACCCGGATCGCCGTACGGTTCCTGCAGCCCGCCGAGCACGTGGTCACCGACGAGCCGGACGACGAGCCCGGGGCCGCGGCGCCCTTCGACGCGATGGCCGATCCGCTCGTCGACGCGCCGTCCCAGGAGGGCTGGCGCTCCCGGATGGCGGTCTGGCGCGACCCGCGGATCCTGCTGATCGGCGTGATCGTGCTCGGCATGGCGTTCGCCGAGGGCAGTGCGAACGACTGGCTCAGCCTGTCCATGGTGGATGGCTACGGCACCACCAACGCCGGCGGCGCGCTGATCTTCGGGGTGTTCGTGACGGCCATGACCGCCGGGCGACTCATCGGCGGCCGGGTGCTCGATCGGTTCGGTCGAGTCGCCGTGCTGCGAGGAACGGCCGTGCTGGCCGTCGGCGGTCTGCTGCTGGTGATCCTGGGACCCAACCTGGGGGTGGCCGTCGTCGGGGTGGTGTTCTGGGGTCTGGGCGCGTCCCTCGGGTTCCCGGTCGGCATGTCGGCCGCCGCCGACGATCCGCGGACCGCGACGGCCAGCGTGGCCGCGGTGGCCACCATCGGCTACTTCGCGTTCCTGATCGGCCCGCCCCTGATCGGCTTGCTCGGCGAGCGGGTCGGCCTGCTGAACGCCTTCTGGGTGGTGGTGGCGCTCACCGTGGTGGCCGGCCTGTGTGCCACCGCAGCCCGTGAAACCGACCCCACCGCCACCCGCCCCTGACCCGAGTTGTCAGATCCTGTGGTCGCTGCGGCCACCACCGACGCTGACAAGTCGGAGAGGGTCAGAGCTGGTCGACCTCGTCGGCGATGACCCGGCCGATCTCCAGGGAGGCGGTGGCGGCCGGCGACGGTGCGTTCAGCACGTGGATCTGCCGGGACGCCCGCACGTACGCGAAGTCGTCGACCATGGACCCGTCCCG
>DATDBH010000086.1:0-25472 GCA_036524985.1 Microlunatus sp.
CACCAGCAGCGCCTCGACCAGGTCGGCGACCGCACCCACCAGGTGCTCGCAGTTGTCCAGCACGATGACCGTGTCGGCCCCGGCGAGCCGGTCGTGGAGCCCGGGCTCGCCGCCGACCACGCGCAGTGTCTCGGCCACCACCGCGGCCAGGTCCGCCGAGGCATCGACGCCGTCGAGACGGATCAGCCACACGCCGCCCGGGGGCGGATCCAGCCGGTGTGCCACCTCCAGCGCGAGTCTCGTCTTGCCGACGCCGCCCGGACCCAGGATCGTCACCAACCGATGTCCGGCGAGAGCGCCCAGCACCGCGGCGAGGTCGTCATCGCGTCCGATCGTGTCTCCGACCGGCGGGGGAAGGTTGCCCGGCGCCCGCACGCCTCGTACGCCACCGCCGCTCACCAGGCGGGGGCTCTGCCGCAGGATCTGCTGCTCCAGCGCCCGCAGCGCCGGGCCGGGCTCGACTCCGAGCTCGTCGTCCAGGAGTCGTCGCACCCGCCGGTGCGCGGCCAGCGCGTCGGACTGCCGCCCGGCTCGGTAGAGCGCGGTGATCAGCGTGACCCAGAGACCTTCCCGCAATGGATGCTCATCGGTCAGCGTCTGCAGCTCTGCCACGATCTCGCCCCCGGCCCCGAGATCCACCCGTCCCGCCATGACCCGCTCCAGCAGGCTCAACTTGACCTCGTCCCACCGGGCGCGGTGCGGCAGGGCCCAGTCCCCCACCCCCGGCAGCACGTCACCGCGGAACAACGCCAGTCCCGCCCGGGCCGCGGCGAGCGAGGCCGCCGGGTCTCCGGCCGCCGCCGCGGCGGCGCTCGTAGTGACCAACGCACTCAGCTCGGTGGTGTCGACGGCCTCCGGCGGCAGGGCCAACCGGTAGGCCTCGCCCACGCTCACCACCAGCTCCCTGCCGATGGTCCGGCGTAGCTGGGACACTTTCGACTGCAGGGTGTTCAGCGCGGTCGGCTGTCCCCACAGGTCCTCGACCAGGGTGTCGACCCGGACGGGCCGCCCGACGTCCAGCGCCAGCCGGGCCAGCAGCTCGGTCGTCTTGCCCGCCGGCACCGGCGTGAGCACACCATCCAGCCGTGCCTCGACCGGTCCGAGCACCCCGACGGTGAGCACGGCTTCGAGCCTAGTGCTGTGTCTGCCCGGCGTCAGCCGCCGTCAGCGTGGCGTCAGCGACGGGCGAGACCGTGAAGCCGTGCTCACCTCCGAATCCGGCCCCGACCGTCTGCCGATCGCGTCTGACCATGCGGGCGACGACGCCGATCTGGTCCGTCGCGTGATAGCCGGCGACGTGTCAGCGGCTGCGCAGGTCCTCGGCCTGGCCCCGACCTGCGACGACCCGGCCCTGCTGGTGGCCTCCGCTGTGCTGTCCAGAGATCCGCGCCCGCTCGACCGGGCCGCTGCCTGCGCGCGCACGGCGCGGGACCGCCAGCTCGTCGTGCTCGCCGACGCCCACCTCCGGGGCGATCGCGAGCTCTTCTCGGTCCTGGTCCGCGAGCACCTGTCCGAGTATCCCGACCACCTGCTGGCGGCCTGGATCGCCGCCGAGCACTCCTGACCCCCGTCCCATCCCCCGTCTCAGCACAGAAAGCGAGAGCTCATGTCCACCCTCACCACTGCCGAGGTCACCACCTCGACGCTCCCCTCGCCTGCCCGCACCGTGATCCGCTGGCTCGTCTCGTTCTCCGGCTTTCCGCTCGGTGGGCTCGCGGCGATGACGATCGTCGGACCCATCGACGGTCTCGGGGCCGCCGTCATCGGTGGGTTGCTCACCGGCCTGGTGCTCGGTGTCGTCCAGGCCTGGGCGCTGCGCCTGCCTCGACGTACGGGCCTGTTCTGGACCCTCGTCACGGCCGCCGGTCTGTCCCTCGGGCTCGCCGTCGGAGCGTCGGCCGTCGGCTTCGCCACCGGTCTCGCCGACCTCCAGCTCCAAGGCGCCATCTCCGGGGCCGCTGTTGGTCTCACCCAGGCCGTGCTGCTGTGGCCGCGGATCGGCCGCTGGGCTCTGGCCTGGCCGGTCTACCTGGCCGCCGCGTGGGCGACGGGTTGGACCGTGACCACCCTGATCGGCGTCGCGGTGGGTGAGCATTTCACCGTCTTCGGCTCGGCCGGCGCCGTCACGGTGGCCGCGCTGACGTCGATGCTGCCCCTGCTGCTCCGCTCCCGTCCGGCCGCCTCCTCGACTCACCGCACCGGATCGGACATCCGATGACCCGCCACGTGGTCTTCGGCACCGGTCAGATCGGCCGGGCCGTCGTCTCCCAGCTCACGTCCCAGGGCCGGCAGGTGCTGGCCGTGAACCGCAGCGGGCGGGGCGACCTGCCCGGCGCCGAGGTGCGCGCGGCGGATGCCGGCGATCCCTCGGCCACGTCCGAGCTGTGCGCGGGCGCCGACGTCGTCTACTTCTGCCTGAACGCCCAGCACTACGACCGCTGGACCGAGGAGTTCCCCCCGCTGCAGCGCGGTGTCCTGGCCGGAGCGGAACGGGCCGGGGCGCGCCTGGTCGTGCTCGACAACCTGTACGCGTACGGTCCGCCGAACGGTCGCCCGCTGGTCGAGTCGGCCGACATCAACCCCACCTCGGCCAAGGCGGCCACTCGGGCGGCCATGATCGCGGAGCTGCTCGAGGCTCACCGCGCGGGGCGGGTCGAGGTGGCCATCGGCCGCGCGTCCGACTACTTCGGACCGGGCACGACCCGTTCGGCACTCGGCGAGTCGGTCTTCGGTCCGGCCCTGAGGGGCGGCCGCGCGCAGGTGATGGGCGACCCCGACACCCTGCACAGCTACTCCTACGCACCCGACGTCGCGGCCGGACTCGTCACCCTCGGCGCGGCTCCCGCGGCGTTCGGACGGGTCTGGCACCTCCCGGTGGCGGAGGTCTGCAGCACCCGTCGGCTGATCGGGCAGGTCTACGCCCTGACCGGTCATCGGCCGCGGCTGAGGGCCGCCGGACCACTCGCCCTCCGGCTGCTCGGGACGGTCATGCCGGAGCTCCGCGAATACCGCCACACCCTCTACCAGTTCACCGCTCCGTGGGTCGTCGATGACAGCGCCTTCCGGACGGCGTTCGGCGTCACCGCCACACCGCTGTCCGAGGCCCTCGCCACCACCGTGGACTGGTATCGCGGCCGGACGGCGCTCCCGGTTCCGTGACCCACGCAGCTGCCGAAGACCTCCCCGCCCCGCCGACACCCCAGGAGATGATCATGAACCGCACCACCGCTCCCACCACCGTCCCCACCACCGGGACCTCGACCTCGTCGCTCGAACGTCGCGCGGGCATCGCACTCGGGCTGGCAGCTCTGCTGGCGATCGCCGGCTTCACCGCGCTCGGCACGGTGTTCTCGTACCCCCAGATCCTGGCCGAACCGGTGGACGACATCGTGATCTTGTACCGCGCGCAGCAGGGGGCGGTGATGGCCTGGTTCGGTGTGCTGGTGCTCAGTGCCGCGCTGATGGCCCCGGCCGGCATCTGGCTCGGCCGGTCGACCGGAGGCCGACTCGGTCGGGCGATCACAGCTGTCGGGATCGCCGCCGCGATCGTCCAGGTGGCCGGCTTGCAGCGCTGGCTCACGTTGGTGCCCACGATCAGCACCGACGTCATCGATCCCGCCCTGCACGACGCCGCGGTCGAGCGCTTCTCCTACTGGCACACGCTGCTCGGCACCGCCGTGGGCGAGACCGTCGGCTACGCCCTCACCGCCACCTTCACGGTCTTGGTGGTGATCGCCCTCCGTCGGCGCGGCCTGCCCGGCTGGCTCGCCGTGATGGGCTTCGTGGCCGCTGCGTTGATCGCCACGGGGGTCGTGGTGCCGTTGCTGGAGCCGGCGAGCCTGACCAACTTCGTCGGCTACGTGCTCTGGTGCGGCTGGCTGCTGATCATCTCCGTGATCTTGGTGCGCGCTCCTCGGGCTTCCGCGAGGCCCTCACGGCCCACGAACACGGCCTGAACGCCCCCGTCGCGACTCTGCTCGATCTGACCACAGCGGTGGTGGCGAGGGAGTGAACGTGCGATTCACGGCTGTCGACTCGACTGCCTCGGCGACCGTCGGCTCATCGCCAGAGAGCGGCGACCCCCGCCAGCTCCTCGGACACCTTCCACACCCGGTCGGCTTCACTCGGGTCGCGCAACGGGCGGTAGAGAGGTCGTTCGGCCGGACCGCCTCCGAGCTGGCCCGGGCCGTCGGGACCGTAGAGCCGCTCACCGCGGGCCTGCGGTGAGGTGGCGGCGAACAGGGCGGGCAGTGGTGCACTCTCCACGGTCCCGAGCAGAATCCCCGCACGCGACAGCCACCGGATGACGGCGATCTGCGGGGTATCACACTCGCGCCCCAGCTCCGGACGTGCAGACAGCAGACTCGTCGGTGCCACCCCGGGATGCGACAGGTTGCTCGTGATCCCCCAGCCGGCGGCTCGACTGCGCCGATCGAGCGCGAGCGCGAAGAGTCCGAACGCGATCTTCGACTGGCTGTAGGCCCGCCCGCCGTCGTACGAGCGCTCCCAGTTGATGTCGTCCCAGTGCACCGTCCCGCTCCTGGCCGCCACGCTGATCTGCGAGGTGACCCGGGCGCGGCCTGCAGCCAGCAGCGGAAGCAGCTGCGCGACCAGCGCGACGTGCCCGAGATGGTTGGTGCCCAGCTGCAGCTCGAAACCGTCCGCCGTCGCCTGGCGTTCGGGCGGCGTCATGACGCCCGCGTTGTTGACCAGCAGGTGGATCGGGAGCCCCTCCGTGCTCAGCTGCTGACCGAGGGCGGCCACCGACGCCAGTGACGACAGGTCGAGGTCGCGCAACGACACCTGCGCGTCCGGGTGCTGGCTACGGATGCGGGCGATGGCCGCTTCACCCTTCGACCGGTTGCGTACGGGAAGGATGACCTCGGCCCCGGCGGCGGCGAGTCGTTGCGCGATGCCCAGCCCGATGCCGTCGCTGCCCCCGGTCACGACGGCGCGACGGCCGGACTGGTCGGGCACGGTGAACGAAGGTGGACGCGACATGGCGATGCTCCTGTGCGGCGAGGGTTCAGGGGTGGACGAGGGCATTGCAGGTCCGGCCGGTTCGGCACGGGCTCTCCTCGGTCGGTCAGGCGGTGTGCCACCCATCTCACACGGTGCCGTAGTCCCCAACCAGGGCCTGCCGATCCGCCCCTGCTCGACCGGCACCGGCAGACGTGGGATGCGGCCGTCGTCGGCTGCCGCCCCACGGGGGGATCGGCGGGGCCTGGCTCGCGACACGTCAGCGCGGTAGAAACGGGAAGCACATCGAGCCGAAAGGAGAGCGCGCACCCGTGATCGACAGAGCAGGGCTGGCCGACTTCCTCCGCCGGCGCCGAGAGGCGCTGCAGCCCGAGGACGTCGGCCTGCCGCGCGGGCAGCGCCGCCGGACCAGCGGGCTGCGGCGCGAGGAGGTCGCCTTGTTGTGCCACATGTCGACCGACTACTACGCCCGCCTGGAGCGCGAACGCGGGCCTCGGCCGTCCGCGCAGCTGATCGCCGCCATCGCCCAGGGGCTGCACCTGGGACTCGACGAACGCGATCACCTGTTCCGCCTCGCCGGGCAGCAGCCGCCTGCCCGCGGAGCGCTCAGTGAGCACATCAGCCCCGGTCTGCTGCGGATCCTCGACCGCTTGTCCGACACTCCTGCGGAGGTCGTCACCGAGCTCGGTCAGACCCTGCGGCAGAGTCCGCTGGGCGTCGCGCTCACCGGTGACACCACCAGCTACACCGGCCCGGCGCGCAGCCTGGGCTATCGGTGGTTCACCGATCCCGACGCCCGGGCGCTGTATCTGCCCGAGGACCACCCGTTCCTCTCCCGGCTGTACGCCTCACACCTGCGTCAGCTGGTCACACTGCGCGGACCCGGTTCACGCGCGGCTCGGTTGGCCGACCTCGCCCTCGCGCACAGCGAGGAGCTGCGACGCCTGTGGGAAGCCCACGAGGTCGGCCTGCGGCCCAAGGAGGTCAAACGGTTCGTCCACCCGGAGATCGGTCTGCTGTCGCTGCACTGCCAGACGCTGCTCGATCCGGAGCAGTCGCACCCGCTGCTGGTCTACACCGCGGTCCCTGGCAGCGAGAGCTACGAGAAGCTCCAGCTGCTCTCGGTGATCGGTGCCCAGACGCTCACCTGACACGGCCCCGAGCCTCGTCGCTGCGAGACGATCGGCCGCGCGAGGGGGGCCAGCCGGAGCTCAGCGATCGGAACGGGTTTCCGGCGAGGTCCTCGAGGGGTCGCTCTCAGGAGGCCGGCACCGGTTCGGCCGCAGGCAGTCTCCACGACCGGTCGAAGAACGACGGGCGCGGGCGATAGAGCCGGACGAGATAGTTCCAGCCGGGCGGCACCGGGATGCTGTTCGGCGACGTCGGCTCGCCGGCGACGAAGCGTACGGTGACCGACCCATCGGAGTCCGGGATCGCGGTCACGCTGTTGACGGTGTAGCGGTCGTAGGAGTTCTTCTCGAAGAAGCCTCGAGCGTTGTACACCGAGATCGACCAGAACGCGTCCACCGGGACATCGGTCAGAGTCAGCTGGTAGTCACCGGACACCTCGCCCGGGTCGACTCCGACGTAGGCGGCCTCCGTGGTCGGCAACCCGCCCCAACCAGCCGCGGTGCCCAGCAGATGGTGGACCGGATCCACGTGCTCGCGGGTGCCGAACATGCGGTCGAAGTCGCGCAGACCCAACGCCAGACCGAGCAGATGGTCACGAGTCGTGTCCAGGCTCGCGAGGTCGTAGTCGGGGCGCTGGAAAGCCTGCGGCGCGGTCACGTCGATGGCGATGCGATCCTGCAGCGCACCGACGGCGGCGATGTCGGTCGGCTCCGCCGGATCGACCAGGGTCCGAACAGCCACCAGGGCGAACGTCGTGCCCACCGACGCCTCGTCCAGCAGGTGGCTGCCGGGTTCATGGTGGATCGCGGTCACCAGGTGGTCGTTGTTGACGACCATCGCCGACAGGTACCGGTCGCCGGCATCGGGAAGGGTGAGCGTGGCGCCGGCAGTGACGTTGACGATCGCGAAGCTGTACAAGGTGTCCCGGTTCATCCGGATCACCGTCTGCTCCTCGATCGACGCCGGCTCCCGATTGTGCCGGAACTGGTTGATCCCGCCGGCCTGCTGCTGAATGTCGCCGAACATTCGGTCGGTCTCGGCGCGCACGAAGTTGTCGACGTTCACGTGGATGCTCACATGGCCACCCTGCCGTATCGGCGGGTTCCAGCCGTCCACGACCCCAGCGGCCGATCGTCCCCCGCGGAGACCAGGTGGCGAGTCGATCCGGCGGCCCGAGCCCTGTCTCGCGCACGGTTCGCTGATCAGCTACGCGAGATCAGGACCCGGCGAGGATGACCAGGTCGTTGCCTTCGGGATCGGCGACCTGCCATCGATCCTCCGACTCGGCCAGGAGCCGGCCACCGGAGTCGATCGCCGTGGCGAGACGCACCTGCGCAAGGTCCGACGGGACAGCGAGCTCGAGGTGGATGCGGTTGCGCTGCCGACGCCGCTCCGCCTCCGAAGCGTCGAGCTCTTGGAACACCAGGTCCGGGTTCAGCCGCCGCGGATCGTGAATGTCGGTGGTGGCTCCGCCTCGCCGGTCTGCGGTGTAACCGAGGGCGGCGATCCAGAAGGCGCGGACCGCGGCGACGTCGGCGGCATCGAAGAACAGCTGAGCGAAGCGCGGCAGCCCTGGATCCGCAGTGGCCCCGAGGTCGCGCGCAGCGGTCTGCAGGCTTCCGGCGAGGTCGATGAACTTGATCTCGAGGCCATGGGCATCCTCCTCCCACTGGTCCTTGCCACTGTCGATGATCACGAGACCCGGGCGCAGGTCGACCAGCAGTGGAAAGCCCGCGCCGTCGGCCAGCGCCGCCGCGGCGGCGGCCAGGTCACCCTGCTGAGTCGGCGAGGTGACTCTGTAGCAGACCATCGCGCTGAACACGGCCTGCCAGTCGGCTGTCTCGATCCCCTCGCCGAGCGCCGCGCCCGGCACCAGGTCGACCTCATTGCCGTCAGGATCGCGGTGACAGACCCCGAACGGTCCCGATGCCTCACCAAGACCCGCCTGCTCGACCTTCTGGGCCGGCCGCACCACGTCGAGGTGGAGGCGATTCCGCAACGGGCGCGGCTCACTCGACGGTCGGATCCGTAGCGCGGGGTCCCGCCGCTGCGGATCCGCCAGACCTCCGTCGACTCCGGGCGCGTAGTCGAGCACGCGCTGCCAGAACGGCCTCACCGCCGACGGGTTCGCGGATTCGAGCACCACACTGAGCTGCTGCAGCGAGGCGGCGTTCGACCCCAGCCCGAGATCTCGCGCGGCCGCCGACACCGCCTCGGCGTGCTCGTCTGAGTCGACGCGCACCCGCACTCCCGTCGCGCGCAGGTCGACCACGCTCTCGGCCGACAGCTCCACGATCCGCGTGGCGAGCGCAGCCCCCTCGAGCAGCGAAGCCGCGTCGAACCACGCTGTCGTCACGCCATCGACAGCCCGCCAATCCGTCCCGATCTCTGCCATGCCGGGCACTGTAAGGCCCCGTTCGGACACGCCGGTCTCGTGCGGGTGTCTCCGCTGGCCGGCCGAGCGCGACCCAGGAACCTCCGTACGGAGCCGGCGTCGTCGTCGGGTCGTCTCAGGACCGTCGCCATCGCGCGTCACGTCGGCCAGCGGGAACGCCGCTACCAGCCCGAGCACCGCAGTGCGACGGCTGCGGAGGCAGCGCCCGACCTGGCCACGGTCGGGCACCTCGGGATACTGCTCGCCATCGCAGCATCGGCTGAGGGGCCGTGGCGGGCCACGGCGGCCGAAGCGGGCCTGCGCTGTGCACCGGCCACGACAAGCGCCTTCCGCCGCGCCGCCGACGACGAGCTCGCCACCGCCGAGCCACTCGCGGGAAACGCCATCAAGGTCGCGCTCGTGCGCAATGTCGTGACGGCGTTGCTGGTCGAGCTGACCGGGCGAGCCGTCGGCACGGCGGCGAGGCCCGATGAACGGTACGGTCGGGCGTGAGCGCGCTCACCGCACCGCCGCGCACCCGGACCGCACTCGCCGACCTGGTCCGCGTCGACGGCCGGGTCAAGGTGGAAGGGACCGCCGCGTACGCCGGTGACGTCTCGACGGCGTCGATGGCCTACTGCGAGGTCGGGCAGTCAACCGTCGTCCGTGGCGTGGTGACCGGGATCGACAGCGCTCGCGCGGAGGCACGGCCCGGCGTGCTGCTGGTCCTGACCCACGAGAACGCCCCGCGGCTGGTCGACGTCGAGGATGCCGAGCTGGTCGTGCGGCAGACGGCAGCCGTGGGCTACCGCGGCCAGATCGTCGCCGCGGTGGTCGCCGACACCCCGAGAGCGCACGCCAGCCAATGCGGCACACCACGCGACGGGGTCCGGGCGCGACGGCTGCCGCTGACCAATCGGCGACTTCGTCAGCTGACATCCTGCGGGGTGGCACCTGCACCTTCACCGTAGCGACGTCGAGGGTGTGCCGTGCGAGGATCTGGCCACCGGAGGGTGATCACGACGCGCTTCGTGCTCTGGAGAGCGATAGGACGGGAGGCGTTGGCCGGTGCGTGAGGTTCTGCCCGAGCTGCTGGCCTGGTGGGATGCCGGCGCCACCGTCGGGGTGGCGACCGTGGTCGGCACCTGGAGCTCCGCCCCACGCCAGCCCGGCGCGACGATGCTGGTCGGCCCGGACGGATCCGTGGTCGGGTCGGTGTCGGGGGGTTGCGTCGAGGCCGCCGTGCACGAGGTCGCGCTGGAGGTGATCGGCTCCGGCGTTCCAGCACTGCAGCGGTATGGCGTGCCGGACTCCGACGCCTTCGCGGTCGGGTTGACCTGCGGCGGGACCATCGACGTGTTCGTCGAGCCCGTGTCTCGCGCCGGATTTCCCGACCTGGCCCACGTCGCCGCTGCGGTCCGTGACGCCCGTCCGATCGCGGTGGCCACCGTGATCGCGCACCCGGAGAGTGACCGGATCGGGCGTCGGCTGGTCGTCGAGGCCGATGCCGCCACACCGCGCGGCAGCACCGGCAGCGACCGCGCCGACGCAGCCATCGGCGACGACGCGCGCGGCTTGCTGGCCGCGGGCCGGGCCGGCCACCTCACGTACGGACCCGAGGGGGAACGCCGGGGGGACGAGATGCGGGTCTTCGTGGCGAGCCACGCCCCCCGTCCGCGGATGCTGATCTTCGGCGCGATCGACTTCGCCGCTGCCGTTGCGACCCTCGCCACGTTCGTCGGCTATCGCGTGACGGTCTGCGACGCGCGGTCACTGTTCGCCACCCGCGCCCGTTTTCCTCAGGCCGACGAGGTGGTTGTCGACTGGCCGCACCGCTACCTGGCGGCCCAGCACCGGGCAGGAGCGCTCGACGAGCGGACGGTCGTCTGCGTCCTGACGCACGACCCCAAGTTCGATGTACCGGTGCTGGAGGTCGCACTCAGGCTGCCCGCCCTGGCGTACATCGGCGCCATGGGCTCGCGCCGCACCCATGACGAGCGGTTGCTCCAGCTCCGGGACGCCGGACTGACCGATGGCGAGCTCTCGCGCCTGTCCAGCCCGATCGGCCTCGATCTGGGCGCCCGGACCCCCGAGGAGACAGCCGTCTCGGTCCTCGCTGAGGTGATCGGCGGCCGGTGGGGAGGACAAGGCGGTCGGCTCACCGATCTCACCGGCCCCATCCACCACGAGCCGACCTGAGCCGGACTGCATCCCCTGTGCCCGACTCGTACAGGGAATCGGGTGGTCCGGTGGTGCTCATGTCAGTCGGACACCGCAAGCCCCCCGCACGCAGTGGCCGACCGTCGAGCCTCAGCGCTGGTCCAGATGCCGATGGTCTGTATCCACGGGACCACAGCACGTGCGAAGCTCATCCACAGTCGAGCGGGTCGGCCCACGGGTGTGGGCGCTGGTACGGCTCATCGAGCTGGCCCCAAGGACACGCTGGATTCTGAAAATCTGCCACGACGCGGCTTTCGGGCGCCGGAATTGCGCTCACGCAGTGCTCTCTGTGGCAGATTTTCAGAACCCACGCTCTCCCACGGGCTGCAGCGCACAGGCTCGGGTCGAGTTCTCCCAGCGCCGTCGGGAGGGCGTGATCCTCGGTTCCTGCGATGGGCTCGTCGTGCGTGATCGCTCACTCCTACGGCCGGGGATGCGTACAGGCTCGCCGAGGAGTCCCCGTGGTCGAGCAGCACGTCGACCGGAGGTCTCCGGTTCTGGACGTACGACCGTCCCGACTCAATGCCCGGTGGCCGCAGGCTGTACGGCGACCGCGGATCGCCTCCCGCCGAGCCATACCTCGAGTCCGCTGTTCGAATCCGGCGGCTCATGCTGCGACACGCTACTGAGAAGCCGACACCCCACCGGCAACTCACTGAGAAACCGACGAGACGGCACGCCTGTTGTTCGCCCAGGGTGAACGAGGAACAAATCGAGACAGCCGAGCCTTGAGTGGATGTCGCTCAACCCTACGAGCGACCTTCATTCTGGAGGCTCTTGCATGACGACGACTCAACTTCCTGTTCTCTTCCTCACCGACCTGGTCGTCCTCCCCGGCATGGTCGTGCCGATCGAGCTCGACGACACCTCCCAGGCGGCAGTCGACGCGGCCCAGTCCAGCAGCGACAGTGAGCTGTTGGTCGCGCCCCGCCTGGAGGACCGGTACGCCACGTACGGCGTCGTGGCCACCATCGTCCAGCTCGGTCGCCTCGCGACCGGTCAGCCCGCCGCCGTCATCCGCGCCGAGCGGCGGGTCAAGATCGGCTCCGGGGTCACCGGCCCCGGCGCGGCCCTCTGGGTCGAGGCCGAGGATCTCGTCGAGGACGGAGACGACTCAGACGCCGTGCGCACCCTCGCCAGCGAGTACAAGGCGCTGGTCATCGCCTCGCTGCAGCGTCGGGACGCGTGGCAGGTGATCGAGACGGTCAACCGGGTGACCGACGCGTCGAACCTGGCCGATCTGGCCGGCTACGCGCCCTACCTCACCGACGAGCAGAAGATGCAGGTGCTGGAGACGCCCGACGTCGCCGAGCGGCTCACCGCGCTGATCGGCTGGACCAAGGACCATCTCGCGGAGATCGAGGTGAACGACAAGATCGCCTCCGACGTCCGCGAGGGCATGGACAAGAGCCAGCGGGAGTTCCTGCTCCGCCAGCAGCTCAACGCGATCCGCAAGGAGCTCGGCGAGGACGAGCCCGACGGCGCCCAGGACTACCGCACCAGGGTCGAGGAGGCGAACCTCCCCGAGGACGTCCGCAAGGCCGCCCTGCGCGAGGTCGGCAAACTCGAGCGGGGCAGCGACCAGAGCCCCGAAGCCGGTTACCTGCGGACCTGGTTGGACACCATCCTCGACATCCCGTGGGGCACCACCACGACCGACTCCGACGACATCGTCGCCGCCCGGGCCGTGCTGGACGCCGACCACCACGGTCTGGACGACGTCAAGGAGAGGATCGTGGAGTACCTGGCGATCCGCTCCCGTCGCGCCCGCCGGGGTCTGGAGGTGGTCGGCGGACGCGGTTCCGGCGCGGTGCTGGCCCTGGTCGGTCCGCCCGGTGTCGGCAAGACCTCGCTCGGTGAGTCGGTCGCCCGGGCCCTGGGCCGGAAGTTCGTCCGGGTCGCCCTCGGCGGCGTCCGGGACGAGGCCGAGATCCGCGGACACCGGCGGACGTACGTGGGTGCGCTGCCCGGCCGCATCGTCCGAGCGATCACCGAGGCGGGCTCGATGAACCCCGTGGTGCTGCTGGACGAGATCGACAAGGTGGGCTCGGACTACCGCGGCGACCCCAGCGCTGCCCTGCTGGAGGTGCTCGACCCCGCGCAGAACCACACCTTCCGCGACCACTACCTGGAGGTCGACCTCGACCTGTCCGATGTGGTGTTCCTGGCCACGGCGAACGTGCTCGAGTCGATTCCTCAGCCGCTGCTGGACCGGATGGAGCTGGTCAGCCTCGACGGCTACACCGAGGACGACAAGATCGCCATCGCCCGGGACTACCTGCTGCCCAAGCAGCAGGAGCTGGCCGCGCTGACCGCCGACGAGGTGGAGATCACCGACGAGGCGCTTCGGGAGATCGCGGCGGACTACACCCGCGAACCCGGCGTCCGGCAGCTGGAGCGGCTGCTGGCCAAGGCGCTGCGCAAGGCCGCGACCGAGCTGGCCGGGGCGGACGCCGGTGACGAACCCACCAAGGTCGTCGTCGCGCGGGACAACCTCCAGCGATTCCTCGGCCGACCGCGCTTCACCCCCGAGGCGCACGAGCGCACCTCGGTGCCCGGTGTGGCCACCGGTCTGGCCGTCACCGGGCTGGGTGGCGACGTGTTGTTCATCGAGGCGGCGGCGGACACCCCGGCAACCGGCGGCACGTCCGCGGAGCGGCGCCGCGGCAGCCTGACCCTGACGGGTCAGCTGGGTGACGTGATGAAGGAGTCGGCGCAGATCGCCTGGAGCTACGTCCGGGCACACGCGGAGGAGCTGGGGATCACTGACCCGACTGCCCTGGACAGCGACATCCACGTCCACGTGCCGGCCGGGGCCGTGCCCAAGGACGGCCCGTCGGCCGGTGTCACGATGGTCACCGCGCTGGTCTCCATGGCGACCGGGCGCCCCGTGCGGTCCGATGTCGGGATGACCGGTGAGGTCACCCTGAGCGGTCGGGTGCTGCCGATCGGCGGGGTGAAGCAGAAGCTGCTCGCCGCTCAGCGGGCCGGTCTCACCACGGTGTTCGTGCCGCAGCGCAACGAGCCCGATCTCGACGAGGTGCCCGACGAGGTGCTCGCGGCGATCGACGTCAAGCCGATGACCGATGTCGCCGAGATCGTGCGGTCGGCCCTCGTTCCGGTGGCAGCGGATCGGGTGGTGTCCGCCGCCTGAGTGGCTGATCGAACGGAAACGTCGACCCCGCGGGTGCTGCAACACCCGCGGAGTCGACGTTTCCGGTGCTCGGCGGGCTCCCGCACGGGCACCGCCAGGCTCAGTTGTCGGTGACGCGCTCGCTGTCGCGGTGCTCGCTGGCGTCGCGACGGTCGTCGTCGTGCTTGCTCTTGACCAGGCTGGCCACCGTGGTGACCAGCAGGGTGACGATGATGACCGAGAGCGAGACCCAGATCGGGATCTCCCCGTCCCAGGGGGCCCAGTCGGCCAGGTGGTAGTGGTGCAGCGCGTGCAGGATCAGCTTCACGCCGATGAAGGCCAGGATGACCGACAGGCCGAGCGACAGGTAGACCAGCCGCTTCAGCAGCCCGCCGATCAGGAAGTACAGCTGCCGCAGTCCCATCAGCGCGAACACATTGGCCGTGAAGACCAGGTACGGCTCCTGGGTCAGGCCGTAGATGGCCGGGATCGAGTCCAGGGCGAACAGCAGGTCGGTGGAGCCCAGCGCCACGATGACGAACAGCATCGGGGTGATGTAGCGGACGCCGTCCAGGTTCACCGTCAGCTTCGTGCCGTGGTACTCCTCGACGGACTTGAACCGCTTCTTCACGAACCGCATCGCCGGGTTGTCCGGCATCTCGTCGGTCTCGTCGTCATGGCTGCGGTAGTCGATGACCAGCTTGACCGCCGTGTAGATGAGAAACGCGCCGAACAGGAAGAAGATCCAGGAGAATCGGTTGATCGCCGCCGCACCGAGGGCGATGAAGATGCCGCGGAAGATCAGCGCCAAGATGATGCCGACCATCAGGGCGAACTGCTGCAGGTGCCGGGGCACCTTCATCGCGCCCATGATGATGATGAAGATGAAGAGGTTGTCGATCGACAGGCTGTACTCGGTCAGCCAGCCGGCGAAGAACTCGCCCGCATAGCGGGGACCCGACACGACCCAGATCCCGAGGCCGAACAGGATCGCCAGGGAGACGAAGATGCCGACGAAGATGCCGGCTTCCTTCATCGAGGGCTCGTGCGGGCGCCGACCGATGATGAGCAGGTCGACGGCCAGCACGGCGACCATCACCACCACGGTGATGATCCAGGTGTACAGATGGATGTTCATGGGCGAGGGGGGCCCTTTCCAAGGCGAGGATCCGAGGACGACGAGGTCTCGGAGGTCTCTTCCACCAGCCCAACCCTAGGCCAGCCGTCGCACCGGGCACACCCCCGACCCGGCAGGTCATCGCTGACGTGCGTCACGAGGGCGACCGTGGTGACGACACGACGCGTGAGGAATACTCCCCTCCGACCCCAAGTGTCTCAGGCAATCCTCACTTGGAGAAACCTTGCGTTCATAGTGGTCGCCGGTCGCACCTTCCCACCAGGAGCACCGGATCGGGCCCCACGCCCGACCTCACCCCGCCACGACGACACAACCCCCCGCACCCCATCAACGACTCGCTTCCACCATCTGGCGCAGCTCCTTCTTGAGGTCGGAGATCTCGTCCCGCAGCCGGGCAGCGACCTCGAACTGCAGGTCGGCCGCGGCGGCGTGCATCTGCGCCGTCAGGTCCTGGATCAGGTCGGCCAGGTCGCCCGCCGGGATGCCGGCCAGGTTGCGCGCGGTCTTGCTCGCGTCCTTCATCCCCAGACTCGGCACCATCGTCTTCTGCTTCCGACCGTTGCGGCCGCTGAACAGCTCGTCGGTGTCTGCGTCCTCGCGGGCCAGCAGGTCGGTGATGTCGGCGATCTTCTTCCGCAGCGGCGTCGGGTCGATGCCGTTGGCCAGGTTGTACGCCACCTGCTTCTCGCGCCGACGGTTGGTCTCCTCGATCGCCGCCTCCATCGAGTCGGTGATCTTGTCCGCATACATGTGCACCTGGCCGGACACGTTTCGGGCCGCGCGACCGATGGTCTGGATCAGGCTCTTGGCGCTGCGCAGGAAGCCCTCCTTGTCGGCGTCCAGGATGGACACCAGGGACACCTCGGGCAGGTCGAGACCCTCCCTCAGCAGGTTGATGCCGACCAGTACGTCGTACCCCCCCATCCGCAGCTCGCGCAGCAGCTGGATGCGCTGCAGGGTGTCGACCTCGGAGTGCAGGTAGCGGGTGCGGATCTGGTGCTCGAGCAGGTAGTCGGTCAGATCCTCGGCCATCTTCTTGGTCAGCGTGGTGACCAGCACCCGCTCGTGACGATCGGCGCGGAGCCGGATCTCGGCCATCAGGTCGTCGATCTGACCGTGGGTGGGCTTGACGATGACCTCCGGGTCGATCAGACCGGTGGGCCGGATCAGCTGCTCGACATAGCCGTCCGACTTCGCCAGCTCGTAGTTGCCGGGGGTGGCGGACAGGTAGATGGTCTGGCCGATCCGGTCCACGAACTCCTCGAACCGCAGCGGCCGGTTGTCCATCGCGCTCGGCAACCGGAAGCCGTGGTCGACCAGGGTGCGCTTGCGGGACATGTCGCCCTCGTACATCCCGCCGATCTGCGGCACGGTCACGTGCGACTCGTCGATGACCAGCAGGAAGTCCTCGGGGAAGTAGTCGAGCAGGCAGTTCGGCGCCGTGCCCGGACCACGTCCGTCGATGTGCCGTGAGTAGTTCTCGATCCCCGAGCAGGTGCCGATCTGACGCATCATCTCGATGTCGTACGACGTCCGCATCCGCAGCCGCTGCGCCTCCAGCAACCGCTGCTGCTGCTCCAGCTCGGTCAGCCGCTCACCCAGCTCGGCCTCGATGCCGCCGATGGCCCGCTCCATCCGCTCGGGTCCGGCGGCGTAGTGGCTGGCCGGGAACAGGTAGACCTCCTGGTCGCGGTCGGTGACGACCTCGCCGGTCAGCGGGTGGAGCGTGGACAGGTTCTCGATCTCGTCGCCGAAGAACTCGACCCGGACCGCCAGCTCCTCGTACATCGGGAACACCTCGAGGGTGTCGCCACGGACCCGGAACGTCCCCCGGGCGCCGGACAGGTCGTTGCGCGCGTAGTGGATGCCCACCAGCTCGCGCAGCAGACCGTCCCGGTCCCTCTCCTCCCCCACCCGGAGCCGGACCATCCGGTCCACGTACTCCTGCGGCGTTCCCAAGCCGTAGATGGCCGACACTGTCGCCACCACGACGACGTCGCGCCTGGTCAGCAGCGAGTTGGTGGCCGAGTGCCGGAGCCGCTCGACCTCCTCGTTGAGGGAGGAGTCCTTCTCGATGTAGGTGTCGGTCTGCGGGACATAGGCCTCGGGTTGGTAGTAGTCGTAGTAGCTGACGAAGTACTCCACCGCGTTCTCCGGGAAGAAGTGCCGGAGCTCGTTGGCGAACTGGGCCGCGAGGGTCTTGTTGGGCTGCATCACCAGGATCGGCCGCTGCAGCCGCTCGGCCAACCAAGCCACGGTGGCGGTCTTCCCGGTGCCGGTGGCGCCCAGCAGCACCACGTCGTTCTCCCCGGCCAGCACCCGCCGCTCGAGGTCGGCGATGGCCGCCGGCTGGTCACCGGACGGCTCGAAGTCGCTGACCACCTTCAGCGGGGCCACCGTGCGCAGCAGGTCTTCGATCGGACGCATGCGAGTGACCCTACGTCCGGGGTCCGACAATGCCGCTCGGGACGGGGGTCAGCCTCCCGCGGCCTGCCCCTTCAGCATGGAGTTCACCATCGCGCTGTAGTCCTTGTCGAGCTGCTTGGTGTCGGAGTCCTCGGTGAAGTAGGCCGTGCCGACGACGGTCAGGCCGTCGGTGCGGATCGACACCAGGGAGAAGATCGTCACCTTGATCGCGTTACCCCCGTTGGCCACCGTCACCTGGGCCTGGCAGGTGGCCGCACTCAGCTTCTTGGTCCCGAGATCCGCCTTCTTGGGATCCGCGAACTTGCCGTTGGTGTACTCCTTGGCGATGTCGCGGTGGTAGGCGTCGCAGGTCTGGCCCGGGTTGCTGTCCTTGGGCAGCAACGCGGCGATACCCACGAAGATGTCGCGGCCGTTGGCGAGCTGGGCGGCTCCCTTCTGCTCGCTGCGGACCTGCCAACCCGGGGCCGGGGTCAGCTGCACACCGTTGCCGAGGTCGATGACGTCCCCGGTCGGCGCCTGCGTCGGCTTGTCGCTCGGCTTGGAACTCGGCGGTGCGCTCGGTTGCTGCGTCGGCTCGGTCGTCGGCGCCGTGGTCGGTTCGGTCGTCGGTGCGGCGGTGGGTGTGGTCGGGGCGGAGGGGGTGATGGTGCTGACGGGGTCGTCGTCACCGCGGCCGCTGAGCGCCATGATGATCCCACCGACCGCCACCAGCAGCACGACGGCGGCCACGACGATGCCGATGATCAGACCGGTGCTCTTGCGAGGTGGTTGGCCGCCGGACGGAGTGCCAGGAGCACCACCCGCCGGTGGTGGCGGCTGATAGCCACCTTGCCCCTGCGGCGGATAACCGCCCGGTTGCTGACTCTGGAACGGGCCGGCGTAGCCCTGCGGCTGGTAGCCACCTGGCTGCTGACCACCTTGCGGCGGGTAGCCACCCTGAGGAGGGTAGCCACCTTGCGGGGGGTACCCACCGCCCTGCGGCGACGGGTACCGGCCGGGCGGCTGACCGCCTTGCGGGTACCCGCTGCCCTGCGGGTAGCCCCCGGGCTGCGGCTGGCCGCCCTGTGGATACCCACCGCTCGGTGGATACCCGCCGCCCTGCTGCGGCGGGTAGCCGCGCGGATCCTGGGGAGAGCCCGGGCCCTGCGGCGGCCACGGAGGATTCTGGCTCATGCCCGACCCTCCTCGTCGTCGTCGAAGCGGTTCTCGGCGTCCCCTGTCGACGCCGCCGATCCGGTTGCCCCTGGCGGTGTCCGTGGGGGTGCGGGGGTGACGTCGCCGTCGGCCGCTCGACCGGACGATGCCGGCACCGGGGCAGCAGCGGAGCCGGTGCCGGGGTCAGCGCCCATCGGCACGGAGACGGCGGACCTGTGGGGTTTGGCCTGCGCCCGAACGGCGGTGCCGCAAGCGGTGCAGAAGGAGGCCCGGTCCAGCAGCGGCATCTCGCACCGGAGGCAGAACTGCAGCTCGTCGGAGGACCCGATCCCCCCGTCTCTGGCCGACCGCTCGAGAGAGGCCTCCAGCAGCCCGGTGTGCAGCACGTTGCGCACCCGGAGGATGAGGATGCCCAGGATCAGCAGACCCCAGCCGGTGCTGAGCAGGACCGACGTCGTCGGGTTGCTGACGAAGGAGAACAGGTAGATACCACCCCAGAAGCCGATGTTGGCCAGGATCGCCTCGACCACCCCTCGGTAGTAGCGGGGCGTGAAGCCGTCGTACCCGCGGCCGAGGCCCGAGTACTCGGCACAGGCGATGCCGGTGGCCGTCCCGAGGATCAACGGCTTGACGAAGCCGTGCAGGAAGATCAGCGACATCCACAGGCCGGGATCTGCTTCGACCCGGCCGCCGATCAGCAGATCCCAGAACCGGACGATGGTGTCGAAGCAGGAGTACGCCACGCCACTGACGACACCGAAGGTGAGTCCGTCCATCAGGTCGTCGAACTCCGGCCGGCTGGCGAGCAGCACCGGTCCGATCTCGCGGATGACCTCGCCGACGATGGGCACCACCAGGGCGACGAGCAGGAAGGTCCACACGCTCGGACCCCCGCCGAGGTCGGTGCCGTCCAGCGACGTCGTGGGGATCGACGGCGTCTGCAGCCACATCACGAGGATGGTGAAGACGGTCGCCAGCGCCCCGGTCAGCCCGAAGGCCAGGCCGGTCACCTGGATCGGCTCGTCCTCCCAGAGGTTCACGTCGTACAGGTAGACGATGTAGACGATCGGAATGGCGAAGGCCGCCACCAGGATCGCGATCGGGAGGGCACCGAAGATCGCCGCGACCAGCGCGACCACCAGGGCGATCGTGAGGGCGATCCGGTAGGTCCGCGGACGTTCCCCGGCGCCCTGCGGCATGATCGTCGAGACCAGGGCGAAGGACGCCACCGGCTCGTCGGGTTTGGCCGCGAAGGACCGTCGCCGGGTGAGGTCGTCGGAGCGGACGTCCTGGCCGCAGACGTGGCAGAAGTGTGCGACGTCGGGCAGCTCGGCGTGGCAACGGGGACAGTTCAACGGACAGTCCTCCTGGCAGGAACAGCGGTCGGATCGTCACCAGGCACCGGCCGTTCGCCGGGCCCGGACACGAGTTGCCAGAGAGTATGTCAGCCGGCGGTGCTGCGAGCGCGGAGATCACGCCACAGACGGTCCACCCGGTCGACGAGCTCGCCGCGGGTGCCGTTGTTGTCGAGCACCACGTCCGCGACCGCCAGGCGGTCCTCGCGGGTCGCCTGGGCGGCCATCCGGCCGGCCGCCGCTTCCGGGTCGAGTCCGTTGCGTTCTCGGAGACGACTCAGCTGCTGATGCGGTTCGACATCGACGACCACCAGCACGTCGTAGTCATCCTGCTGTCCGGTCTCCACCAGCAGCGGGATCACGTGCACGACCACGGCGTCGGGGTCGGCTTCCGCCTCGATGGCGGCCGCTCGTGCTCGTACGGCGGGGTGGACGATGGCCTCCAGATCTCGGCGAGCCTCCGGGTCGGCGAAGACGAGCCGGCCCAGGGCCTCGCGATCCAGACGACCGTCGTCGCCCAGCACGTCGGCGCCGAAACGCTGCACGACGGCGGCGAGTCCCGGCGTGCCGGGCTCCACCACCTGCCGCGCCAGCACGTCGGCGTCGATCACCCGCGCGCCGCGCTCACCCAGGGCGTCGGAGACCGCCGTCTTCCCCGAGGCGATTCCGCCGGTCAGTCCCACGCGCAGCACGTCCGCAGGGTACGGGGCGCTCGTCGCGCCACGTCCGGGACCCCGAGAACGCCGAAACGGCCCTCGCCCGCCGAAGCGCGCGAGGGCCGTCTGGTCGATCAGACGAGCGGGGCGATCAGGCGCCGCCGCCAGTCAACTTCTCCCGCAGGGCCTGCAGGGCCTCGTCGGAGGCGAGCGAGCCCTCCGGCACGGCCGACGACGCAGCAGCCGGTCGGCTGTCGCTGGTCGACGACGAGTACGACGCGGAGCCCGCGGTGCTGGCCGCGACGGTCGCCTCGTTGGCGGCGTCCTCGACCTGCTTCTTGTGCGCTTCCCAGCGCGTGTGCGCCTCGGCGTACTGGGTCTCCCAGGCGGCCCGCTGATCCTCGTAGCCCTCGAGCCACTCGCCCGACTCCGGGTCGAAGCCGTCGGGGTAGAGGTAGTTGCCCTGGTCGTCGTAGCTCGCCGCCATCCCGTACAGCGTGGGGTCGAACTCCTCGGCGTGGGCGTCCACACCCTCGTTGGCCTGCTTCAGCGACAGCGAGATCCGGCGACGCTCGAGATCGATGTCGATGATCTTCACCATCACGTCGTCGTTGACCTGGACGACCTGCTCCGGGATCTCCACGTGACGCTCGGCCAGCTCGGAGACGTGCACCAGGCCCTCGATGCCCTCCTCGACGCGGACGAACGCACCGAACGGCACCAGCTTGGTGACCTTGCCGGGCACGATCTGACCGATCTGGTGCGTCCGGGCGAAGGCCTGCCACGGATCCTCCTGGGTCGCCTTCAGCGACAGCGAGACGCGCTCGCGGTCCATGTCGACGTCCAGCACCTCGACGGTGACCTCCTGGCCCACCTCGACCACCTCGGAGGGATGGTCGATGTGCTTCCAGGACAGCTCGGAGACGTGCACCAGGCCGTCGACGCCACCCAGGTCCACGAAGGCACCGAAGTTGACGATCGAGGACACGACACCCTTGCGGATCTGGCCCTTCTGGAGCTGGGTGAGGAAGTTCTGGCGGACCTCGGACTGGGTCTGCTCCAGCCACGCCCGGCGGGACAGGACCACGTTGTTGCGGTTCTTGTCCAGCTCGATGATCTTGGCCTCGAGCTCCTGGCCGACGTACGGCTGGAGGTCGCGGACCCGGCGCATCTCGACCAGCGAGGCGGGCAGGAAGCCACGCAGGCCGATGTCGAGGATCAGACCGCCCTTGACGACCTCGATCACCGAGCCGGTGACGACGCCGTCCTCTTCCTTGATCCGCTCGATCGTGCCCCAGGCGCGCTCGTACTGAGCCCGCTTCTTGGACAGGATCAGGCGACCCTCTTTGTCCTCTTTCTGCTGGACGAGGGCTTCGATCTCGTCACCGACGCTGACCACGTCGAAGGGATCGACGTCGTGCTTGATCGAGAGTTCCTTGGAGGGGATGACCCCTTCGGTCTTGTAACCGATGTCGAGGAGGACCTCGTCCCGGTCGACCTTGACGACGGTGCCGGTGACGATGTCACCGTCGTTGAAGTACTTGATGGTCGCATCGATAGCCGCGAGAAAGGCTTCGGGCGAACCGAGGTCGTCGATCGCGACCTGGGGTGGTGCCTCGAGAGAGGACGTCATGTAGTGAAGCTCCGATAGGGATGGGACTCGTACGTGCGCGCTGCAGCCCGGTCCGTACCAAACCAACCAACCGAGGCGAGCGGGTGAAACCGACGACGATCCTGGGGCTCGTACGAGCGTGACCTACTCCGTCCGAAGTCGCGCAGGCCACAGCGACACTCCAGGATACCTATCCCTCAGAAGACCGGTCAAACCTGCCGATCAGTGAGCGGCCGCGTGCCAGGAGCGACCGACACCGACGGAGACGTCCAGGGGGACCTCCATCTCCACGGCCCGACCCATCTTGTCCCGCACCAGCTCGGTGAGGGCCTCGGCCTCGCCGGTGGCGATCTCGAAGACGAGCTCGTCGTGGACCTGGAGCAGCATCCGACTGCGCATGCCCGCGTCGGACAGCGCCTTCTCCACGTCCAGCATCGCGACCTTGATGATGTCGGCGGCCGAGCCCTGGATGGGGGCGTTCAGCGCCATCCGCTCGGCCATCTCGCGGCGTTGCCGGTTATCGCTCATCAGGTCGGGGAGGTAGCGGCGACGGCCGAGCAGGGTCTCCGTGTACTCCGTGCGTCGGGCATCCACCACCAGCGAGCGCAGGTAGTCGCGCACGCCGCCGAACCGCTCGAAGTACTCCTCCATCAGCGCCTTCGCCTCGGAGGTGTCGATCCCCAGCTGCTGGCTCAGACCGTACGCGCTGAGCCCGTACGCCAGCCCGTAGTTCATCGCCTTGATCTTGGCTCGCTCGCTCGGTGACACCGCGTCCGGCGCGACCCCGAAGACCCGCGACGCCGTGACGGTGTGGAAGTCCATGCCCGACTTGAACGCCTCGATCAGACTCGCGTCCTCGCTGACGTGCGCCATGATCCGCATCTCGATCTGGGAGTAGTCCGCGCTCATCAGCGACTCGTAGCCCTCGCCGACCACGAAGGCCTCCCGGATGCGTCGGCCTTCCTCGGTGCGAATCGGGATGTTCTGCAGGTTCGGGTCGGTGCTGGACAGCCGGCCGGTGGCGGCGATCGTCTGCGCGTACGTCGTGTGGATCCGGCCGTCGTCGGCCACCGACTTCAGCAGGCCCTCGACGGTCTGACGCAGCCGGATCGCGTCGCGGTGGATCAGCATCTGGGCCAGGAACGGGTGCTCCGTCTTCGCGTAGAGCTGTTGCAGCGCCTCGGCGTCGGTGGTGAAGCCGGTGCGGGTCCGACGCGTCTTCGGCATCTTCAGCTCGTCGAACAAGACGACCTGCAGCTGCTTGGGCGAGCCGAGGTTGATCTGCTTGCCGAGGATCCGGAACGCCTCGTCGGCGGCCCGGTTGACCGTGGAGTCGAACTCGGCCTCCAGCACCTCCAGCAGACCGACGTCGACGGCCACCCCGGTCTGCTCCATCCGGGCCAGCGTGCGCTGCAGCGGCAGCTCCACCCCGTAGAGCAGGCTGGTCCCGTTGTGCTCCTCGACGTCGTCGTCCAACGCGTCCGCGAGGTCGATGACGGCCCGGGCCCGCACCATGGCCGCCTCGGCGGCGACCTCGGTGCCGGAGTCGTCATCACCGAAGTCGAGAGCGAGCTGATCGGCGCCGCTGTCGAGCACGTCCGGGCCGCCGTCGACCTTGAGCTCGCGCTTGAGGTAGCGGATGGTCAGGTCGGCCAAGTCGAAGGTGCGCTGGTCGGGCCGCACCAGATACGCCGCCAGCTGGGTGTCGGAGGTCAGTCCGGCCAGCTCCCAGCCCCGCGCCCACAGCGCCAGCAGCGGACCCTTCGCGTCGTGCATCGCCTTGCGCTTGGACGGATCGGCCAGCCAGGCGGCCAGCGCGTTCTCGTCGGAGGGCAACAACTCCGTGACGTCGACGTACGCCGCCGCCCCGTCGCCGGCGGCGAGGGCAAGGGCTCGGATGTCCCCGCTGCCGGAACCCCAGTGCCCGATGACGTCCAGGCCGGTCCGGTCACCGACCGCGTGCTCGTCGAGCCAGGCCGACAGCTCCCCCGGCTCGAGGATGGCCCCGGACAGCTCGAAGCCCCCCTCGGGGACGATCTCCTCGTTCGGCAGCGCCTCGAGCAGCCGGTCCCGCAGCACCCGGAACTCGAGCTGGTCGAAGAGCTGGTGGGTGGCCTCCCGGTCCCAGGGCCGGCGCTCGAAGTCGTCGATCCCCAGCGGCAGATCGAGGTCGCGAATCAGGGCGTTGACCTGGCGGTTGAGGCGCACCGCCTCGATCCGCTCCTTGAACGCGTCCGCCGCCTTGCCCTTCAGCTCGCCGGCGTGGGTGATCAGGTTCTCCAGCCCGTCGTACGTCGTCAGCCACTTGGCGGCGGTCTTCGGTCCGACGCCGGGGATGCCGGGGAGGTTGTCGCTGGACTCGCCCACCAGCGCGGCCAGCTCCGGATAGCGGCCAGGGGCGACGAAGTAGCGCTCCTCCACTGCGGACGGGGTCATCCGGGCCAGGTCGGAGACCCCCTTGCGCGGGTAGAGCACGGTGACCCGATCACTGACCAGCTGGAAGGCGTCCCGGTCACCGGTGCAGATCAGCACGTCGTAGCCGGCCTGCTCCGCCTCGGTCGCCAGGGTCGCGATGACGTCGTCCGCCTCGAACCCCTCCACCCCGAGGTGCGGCACGTTCAGGGCGTCCAGGACCTCCTTGACCAGGTCCACCTGCCCCTTGAACTCGTCGGGACTTGCGGAGCGGTTCGCCTTGTACTCCACGTACAGCTCGGAGCGGAACGTCTTCCGGGACACGTCGAAGGCCACCGCGAGGTGGGTCGGCGCCTCGTCCCGCAGCACGTTGATGAGCATCGAGGTGAACCCGAACACCCCGTTGGTGTGCTGTCCGGTCTGGGTGGAGAAGTTCTCCACCGGCAGCGCGAAGAACGCCCGATACGCCACCGAGTGACCGTCGATCAACAGCAGCTTCGGCCGCTCGGGCGTGGTCGCCGCCGAGGCAGCAGTCTTCTTCGCAGCAGGCACGACCGAGACTCTATCCGCGCCCACCGACAACCGTTCCCGCGCCGACCAGGGCCGTGCTCGTGCGCACTGGTCCCGTCGGCCTGACCCTGGTGGTTTGAACTTTCCGTCATTCGACGGCTATCGCGGCACCCGACCTGTCCGATGCCGCAGAAGCCGTCGAATGACGGAATATTCAGGACCGCCGACCCGCGCAACTCGGCCCTCGCGAGTGGCGCAGTACGTCGCAGCCGATCGAACGAGGACCGAGGACCGGCCATCCGTACGGAGCACCAGCCGGGGTGTGGGCGAGGGTGACATCAGAGCGAAGGTCGGGGCGGGGGGCGGCGG
>DATDBH010000087.1:0-27317 GCA_036524985.1 Microlunatus sp.
CGGTGTAGAAGGGGTGGCAGGCCGAGCACACGTCGGCGCGGATGACGCCGTCGGAGTTCGTGCTGCGCGTCGTGAAGGTGTTGCCACAGGTGCAGGTCACCTGGGTCTCCACGTACGTCGGGTGGATGTCGGGCTTCATGGTGTTCTCCTTGTTCCGGCACCGGGTCGCCATGGTCGGGATCGACGGGCGTGAACCGGCGCCAACGGATCAGTGTGCCGCAGCAGAACCCGCGGCACCAAACCGACCAACACGCGTCGGTGCGGCTTTAGTCCCGTGAGCGCGCCGATCGGGGCTACTCGCCCCGGCCCGGGATCGACTTGGTGATCGCTCCCAGGAACTCGGCGTTGCTGCCGGTCTTGCGCAGCCGGTCCAGCAGCATCTCCAGCCCCTGCAGGTTCTCCCCGCCGGACAGCACGCGCCGCAGCTTCCAGATGATGTTGAGCTCCTCGCGGCTCATCAACAGCTCCTCGCGTCGGGTGCTGGAGGCGTCGACGTCGATGGCCGGGAAGATCCGCTTGTCGGCGAACTCGCGCCGTAGGCGCAGCTCCATGTTGCCGGTGCCCTTGAACTCCTCGAAGATCACCTCGTCCATCTTCGAGCCGGTCTCGATCAAGGCGGTGGCCAGGATGGTCAGCGAACCGCCGTGCTCGATGTTGCGGGCCGCCCCGAAGAACTTCTTCGGCGGGTACAGCGCCGCCGAGTCGACACCACCGGACAGGATGCGGCCGCTGGCCGGTGCCGCGATGTTGTACGCCCGGCTGAGACGGGTGATCCCGTCGAGCAGCACCACCACGTCGTGTCCCAGCTCGACCAACCGCTTGGCCCGCTCGATGGCGAGCTCGGCGACCGTGGTGTGGTCGGTGGCCGGACGGTCGAACGTCGAGGCGATGACCTCGCCGTGCACCGTGCGCTGGAAGTCCGTGACCTCCTCGGGGCGCTCGTCCACCAGCACCACCATCAGGTGCACCTCGGGGTTGTTGGCCGCGATCGCGTTGGCGATGGTCTGCATGGCCATCGTCTTGCCCGCCTTGGGCGGCGACACGATCAGTCCACGCTGTCCCTTGCCCACCGGGGCCAGCAGGTCGATGATCCGGCCCATCAGCTGGTTCGGGGCCGTCTCCAGCTTCAGCCGCTCCTGCGGGTAGAGCGGGGTCAGCTTGGCGAACTCCGGCCGGGTGCGGGCCTCCTCGGGCGACCCGCCGTTGATCGAGTCGACCCGGACGAGCGGGTTGAACTTCTCCTTGCGATCGCTGTCCTGCGGGCTGCGGATGGCCCCGGTCATCACGTCGCCCTTGCGCAGCCCGAACTTCTTCACCATCGACAGGGACACGTACGCGTCGTCGGATCCGGGGAGGTAGCCGGAGGTGCGCACGAACGCGTAGTTGTCGAGCACGTCGAGGATGCCGTTGATCGGCGTCAGGACGTCGTCGTCGGACACCACGGGCTCCGACTCGTAGCGGTCCATGCCGCCACCACCGGTGCTCCGGCCGCGGCGGTTCTGCCGATCGCGACTGCGCCGCCGACGACCGCGGCGGCTGCCTCCGTCGTCGTCCAGGTCGTTGCGGTTGTCGTTCCCGCGGTTCTCGTTGCCCCGGTTGTCGTTCCCGCGGTTGTCGTTGCCGCGGTTGTCGTTCCCGCGGTTCTCGTTGCCCCGGTTCTCGTTGCCGCGGTTCTCGTTGCCCCGGTTCTCGTTGCCCCGGTTGTCACGATTGCCCTGCCGGCCCTGCTGCTCGCGTCCGCCGCTGTTCCCGGTGCCGCCGTTGCGATCGCCGGATCGGTTGTCGCTGTCACGACCGCCGCCCCGGTCGTTGTCGCGGCGGCTCTCCCGGCCCTGCTGGTCAGGCCCGCCGCTCGGCTCGTCGCCGGACCGCTCCTGCCGGGCCTGCTGCTCACCGCCCTGCTCACGCTGCTGGCCGCCCTGCTCACGTTGCTGGCCGCCCTGCTCACGCTGCTCACCGCCCTGCTCACGCTGCTCTCGCGCTTCCGGCTGGTCGGTCCGCGGCTCGCGCTCGGCGCGTGGCTCACCGTCGATGCGCTCGCGCTCCTGGGGCCGTTCCTGCTGACGCTGCGGGGACTCGGTGCGCGGCGTGGACTCTGGCGTCACCAGCGTCGGCTGGCTGTCACCCGATGCGCGGCGTTCCTGGGCCGCGCCGCTGCCGGACCCGTTGCCGCCACCGGAACCGCTGCCGCCCGACTGGGCGGAGCGGATGGCGTCGATCAGCTGGCCCTTGCGCAGGCCGCCGGCCTTCACCCCCAACGACTGGGCGAGCTGCTTCAGCTCGGGCAGCACCATGGCGTCCAAGCCGCTGCCCTTGCGCCGGCGACGGTCACCCGACTCTTCGGTCGGGGCGGTCTGCGCTTCGGCGATGTCTGTCACGAATGTCCTTTCGGAGCGGGCCCTGTGTGCCCGGTCCAGATTCACCATCGAGCCGCGGCGGTCGATTCGCTCGCGTACGGCACGTTGTCTTCGTAGGCCCACCCACCACCACCGCATGATTCGGTGGGCTCGAGTGTCGACGGGTCAAGGGGTTGTCCGTCGCGCCGGGCCTGTCAGCGCTTTGGCCGGAACGGTACACGGCTCGTCAGGAGGAATTCCGACGCGGTTCACCGTTCGGCTGAGCAAAAGGCTAGCACCATCGCCAAGGAAATGGACACATCCACGTGGCGGCAGCCTCGGGTCGTACAACCACCGCGCTCAGTGGTCTATTCCGCACGGTCGACCGGGCGGCGCCGGTCCGTCTGCGCCGTGACCACCCGGGCGCCGACACCGATGCCGCCACGACGCACAGAGAATCCCTGCACCGCCGGCACCCAGCCCTGCGCGGCAGCAGCCTCCAGCCGGGCTTTCTCGCCCAGCACCAGCACGGTCGGGCCGGCCCCGCTGATCACCGCCGCCAGCCCGGCGGCGCGCAACTGGGTCATCAGCTCGGCGGACCGCGGCATGGCCGGCTTGCGGTACTCCTGGTGCAACCAGTCGCGGGTCGCCTCCCAGAGCAGATCGGTCCGGCCCGCGATGGCCTCCACCAGCAGGGCGGCACGCGCGGTGTTGGCCGCGGCGTCCACGTGCGGAACCCGGTTCGGCAGCAGTGCCCGGGCGGCCTTGGTCGCGACGGCGTGGGCGGGCGTGAAGGCCACCACCGCCAGCTCGGGCGCCACTCGACCCTCGACCACCGCCACCCCGTCACGCCCCTCGTAGGCGAGCACGAAGCCACCGTGGATCGCGGCGGCGACGTTGTCGGGATGGCCCTCGATCGCTGTCGCGTGCCGCAACGTCCACGTCGGGTCCAGATCGCGGCCGGCCAGGGCACGGGCCGCCAGCAGACCCGCCACGATGGCGGCCGAGGACGAGCCCAGCCCGCGCCCGTGTGGGATCGTGTTGTGGCAGTCGAGACCGAGACCGGTCACCGTCTCGCCCAGATCGGCGAGCCCGAGGAGCGCCGCGCGCACGATCAGGTGCGTCTCGTCGCGC
This sequence comes from Microlunatus sp., assembly GCA_036524985.1. Taxonomy (GTDB): domain Bacteria; phylum Actinomycetota; class Actinomycetes; order Propionibacteriales; family Propionibacteriaceae; genus Microlunatus. Next base: position 3,471 of record DATDBH010000087.1, read on the forward strand.
GGCACCCGGTCCGCACCCTCGCCGCTCACCGAGATGTGGAAGCCACTGACCTCGGTCCGCAGCGTCACCCGCTCGCACCAGTCGAGAGCGAGCCCGAAGCAGTCGAACCCGGGTCCCAGGTTCGCGCTGGTCGCGGGGACCTCGACGACGACCTCGCGACCGCTCGGGAGCGTCATCCAGCGAGACCGCAGGCCTGGGCGACCTTGGTCAGCTCGGCCGCCACCACCTCGGCCTGCACCGTCCGGCCCGACAGCGCGGTGTCGATGTCCTTCAGGCCGTGGCCGGTCACGGTGATCACGATCCGTTGACCCCGGTCGACCTCTCCGCGCGCGGCCAGACCACGCAGCCCGGCGACTCCGGCGGCCGACGCCGGTTCCACGAAAATGCCCTCCCGAGCGGCCAGAAACCCTTGTGCAGCGAGGATCTCGTCGTCGGTGACGGCGCCGAAGCGACCTCCCGACTCCTCCTTGGCGGCCACCGCCAGGGCGGTCGAGGCGGGGTCGCCGATGCGGATCGCGGTCGCCACCGTCTCCGGGTTCGGCACCGGGTGCCCGAGCACCAGCGGAGCGGCGCCGGCGGCCTGGAACGCCCACATCCGTGGCCGCCGACCGGCGAGGCCCGCCTCGGCGTACTGGACGTAGCCCCGCCAGTAGGCGGAGATGTTGCCACCGTTCCCGACCGGCAGCACGTGCAGGTCAGGGGCGTCGCCGAGGTCGTCGACGATCTCGAACGCGGCGGTCTTCTGGCCCTCGATCCGCACCGGGTTGACCGAGTTGACGAGTGCCACGGGATAGCTCTCGGCCAAGGACCGGGCCAACCGCAGGCAGTCGTCGAAGTTGCCCTCGACCTGGACCACCTGGGCGCCGTGCACGATCGCCTGAGCGAGCTTGCCCGCCGCGATCCGGCCGGCGGGCAGCAGCACGATCGGCTTCAGGCCAGCGCGGGAGGCGTACGCCGCCGCGGACGCCGAGGTGTTGCCGGTGGAGGCACAGACCACCGCCTCGGCGCCCTCGCCGGCGGAGACGCTGACGGCGACGGTCATGCCGCGGTCCTTGAAGGAGCCGGTGGGATTGGCGCCCTCGACCTTCAGCCAGACCTCACAGCCGAGCTCCTCGGACAGCACCTGCGCCGGGACCAGCGGCGTGCTGCCCTCGCCGAGGGTGATCACGGGAGTGGACTCGGTGACCGGCAACCAGGATCGGTACCGGTCGATGACTCCTCGTCTCACCGTCAGGGTCGTGTTCATGTTTCTCCCTCCACTCGCATCACGCTGGCCACCTCGCGCACCGCCGGCAGGGTGCGGAGTGCCCGTACGGTCGCCGACAGCGCGGCATCCCGGGCGCGGTGGGTGACGATCACCAGCTGCGCGTCGGAGCCCCGGCCGTGCTGGCGTACGGTCTGGATCGAGACGCCGTGCTCGGCGAAGCAGGTCGCGATGCTGGCCAGCACACCGGTGACATCGGCCACCTCGAGCGAGATGTGGTAGCGGGTGATCACGTCGTCGATCGAGCTGACCGGGCGCGCCGCGTAGCTCGACTCCCCCGGCCCGGCGGCACCCCGGACCCGGTTGCGGGCCACCGTGACCAGGTCACCGAGCACGGCGCTGGCCGTCGGTGAACCGCCGGCGCCGGGGCCGTAGAACATCAGTCGACCCGCCGATCGGGATTCGACGAACACCGCGTTGTACGCGCCGCCCACCGACGCCAGGGGGTGGCTGCGCGGGATCATCGCCGGATGCACGCGGACGGAGACGCTGCGCTGGCCGGACCCGTCGGCCTGGTTCGCGAGCTCGCAGATCGCCAACAGCTTCACCACCGAGCCGATCTCCCGGGCGGACGCGATGTCGGAGGTGGTGACGTCGGTGATCCCCTCGCGGTAGACGTCGGCGGCGGTGACCCGGCTGTGGAACGCCAGGCTGGCGAGGATCGCGGCCTTCGCCGCCGCGTCGAAGCCCTCGACGTCGGCGGTCGGATCGGCCTCGGCGTAGCCGAGGGCCTGCGCATCGGCCAGGGTCTCGGCGAAACCGGCGCCCTCGGAGTCCATCTTGTCCAGGATGAAGTTGGTGGTGCCGTTCACGATGCCGATCACCGAGGTGATCTCGTCGCCGACCAGGGACTCCCGCAGCGGCCGGACGATCGGGATGGCCCCGGCGACCGCGGCCTCGAAGTAGAGGTCGACCCCGGCCTTCTCCGCCGCGGCGAACAGCGTGGCGCCGTCCTCGGCGAGCAGCGCCTTGTTGGCCGTGACCACCGACGCGCCGTGGCGGAGTGCAGTCAGGATCAGCGAGCGGGCCGGTTCGATGCCGCCGATCACCTCGATCACCAGGTCGACGTCATCGCGGCTGACCAGAGCCTCGGCGTCGGTGGTGAACAGCTCGGCGTCGATGCCGGCCCGGGAGCGGTTGAGCCGGCGGACCGCGATCCCCACCAGCTCCAGCGGTCGACCGATCCGAGCGTGGAGATCGGCCGCGGAGTCGATGAGCAGCCGGGCCACCTCCGAGCCCACGGTGCCGCAGCCTAGCAGGGCGACCCGCAGCGGTTCCCTCGAGCGCAGCGCGGAGGCCGGTTCGCTGCGCGGGTCGGTCTGCGGTCGCGGCACCGCCTCGGTGGTCATCGTCACGTCTGCCTCACGTCGTCCTGCCCCATCGCCGTACCTGTCTCGTCGCCGTACCGTCGGTCGTCGCCGTGCCGTCGGGCGTCGCGGCCACCCGACCATCGGGCGAGCGGCAGTTCATTCTTCCCCATCGCGCCGTGCCGGTGGTAACGCCTGGCCGGCCCCGGCTACCCCATGTCCAGCCGCAGGATGTCGTCGAGGGACTCCCGGCGCAGCAGGGTGGACACCTGGCCGTTCCGGACGGCGATCACCGGTGGCCGCGGGACATGGTTGTAGTTGCTGGCCATGGATCGGCTGTAGGCGCCGCTGGCGGGCACGGCGAGCAGGTCCCCGGGGGCGACGTCGGCCGGCAGGAACTCGTCGCGGACGAGGATGTCGCCTCCCTCGCAGTGCTTGCCCACCACGCGGGAGATGGCCGGGCCGGCCGCGGAACGGCGCGACGCCAAGGTGGCCGAGTACTCGGCGGCGTAGAGCGCCGTCCGGATGTTGTCGCTCATCCCTCCGTCCACGGCCACGTACGTCCGGACCGCGTCGCCGTCGAGATGCACCTGCTTGACCGTGCCCACGGTGTAGAGCGCGAACGCACTCGGTCCGCTGATCGCCCGGCCCGGCTCGATCGACAGGTGCGGGACCGCCACCCCGTGCGCCGCGCACTCGGTCTCGACGATCCGCCGCATGGCCGCGGCCAGCTCCGCCGGTGCCGCCGGCGTGTCGGTGCTGGTGTAGGCGATGCCGAAGCCGCCGCCGAGGTCCATCTCCGGCAGCTCGACGCCCGTCTCCATGGCGAACGCGGCGTGCAGATGCAGGGTGCGACGGGCGGCGACGGCGAAGCCTTCGGCGTCGAAGATCTGCGAGCCGATGTGGGAGTGGATACCGGCCAGGTCGAGCGCCGGAGCGGCGTGCACCGCCCGCAGGGCGTCCAGGGCCTGACCCGAGGCGATCGAGAAGCCGAACTTCTGATCCTCGTGGGCGGTGGCGATGTACTCGTGGGTGTGCGCCTCGACCCCCGTGGTGACCCGCACCATGATCCGCGGCCGCTCGCCGAGGCCGCGGGCGGCGACCAGCCGGGCGATCCGCCCGATCTCGTCGAAGGAGTCCACGATGATCCGACCGACGCCCGCGTCGAGGGCCATCTCGATCTCCGCATCGCTCTTGTTGTTGCCGTGCAGGCCGATCGTGCGGGGATCGACCCCCGCCCGGAGAGCCACCGCCAGCTCGCCCCCGGTGCACACGTCCACGCCGAGACCCTCGTCGGCCACCCACCGGGCGACCGCCGTGCAGAGGAACGACTTGCCGGCGTAGTAGACGTCCCAGCCCGCGAAGGCCGTCGCGAACTCCCGCGCCCGGGTCCGCAGATCGTCCTCGTCGACCACGTAGACCGGAGTGCCCACCTGGTCGGCGATCTCGGTCACCGTCAGTCCCGCGACCGTGAGGACGCCGTCGTCGTCCTTGGCGACATTGCGGCTCCACAGCCTCGGGAGCAGGTCGTTGACGTCGGCGGGGACACCCAACCAGCCCGGCGCCCGGCTCAGGACGTCGGCGTGGATCGAGCCCGCGACATGCATGTGGGTCACCGGCCCACCCTCTCAGAGCAGCCCGAGCGCCGACCAGGGATGCCACCACCTGGACCGCGGCCCCCACACCAGACAGCGGACCCGCCTGCTGGCGAGTCCGCTGTGGTGCTGCTGTCCCTGGCGCCCCCGGCAGGATTCGAACCTGCGCTCCCGCCTCCGGAGGGCGATGCTCTATCCCCTGAGCTACGGGGGCTCGGCGCCTGGGCCGAAGAAGACTGTATCAGTGCTTCGCGGGGCCCGCCGAACCGTGGATCGCCACCGGCCGGTCGGCAGCACGGACGCGTCGAGCACCGCGACGGAGAGCGTTCGCCGCTAATCTGCCGGGGTGTCCAGCCCGCTCCCCGCACCCCCGCCCGCCGGCAAGCCTGGTCTGATCGGGTGGTGGGAGGCCCGTCGCAGCGGGAAGACGGTGATCATCGCCTGGCTCGTCACCCGGCTGCTGATGCTCGGCATCCTCGCGGCGTTCGAGTCGTTCATCGTGGGCGACGTCTACTACTACCACCGCAAGATCGTCGGCCTGTTCCAGGTGGGGCTGCCCGGGACGTTGATGGAGTACCCGACGCCCGTGGTCTGGATCCTGACGCTCCCCTACGGTCTGGGGCTGGGCGACGAGCACGCCTACCTGGCCGCCTTCATGGCGTTCATGCTGGCTCTGGATGCGGTCTTCACCTACGCGGTCTGGCGCTCCGCCGGACGCCGTCACGATGCCGCGGTCGACTTCTGGCTGCTGTTCGTGTTCCTGGTCGGACCGCTGAGCTACGTGCGCTTCGACATGATCCCGGCGGTGCTGGCCGGTGGGGCGCTGCTGGCCGCCCGCACCCGACCCTGGGTGGCCGGCGCCCTCACCGGGCTCGGCGCGGCGATCAAGCTGTGGCCCGCTCTGCTGATCCCCGCCCTGCTGGCCGACCGGGAGCGCCGCAAGCCGACGGCGATCGGCTTCGTCGTGGTCGGCTTCGGACTCGCCCTGATCAGCCTGCTCACCGGTGGACTCACCCGACTGTTCTCCCCGCTCACCTGGCAGTCCGGCCGCGGCCTGCAGATCGAGTCGGTGTGGGCGACTCCCCTGATGCTGCTGCGGATGGTCCGGCCCGACGCGTGGGTCGTCGACATCTCCCGCTTCCAGGCCTACGAGATCTTCGGCCCCGGCGTGGGTCTGTGGCAGACCGTCAGTGACGTGGCCACGGTGGTCGGACTGGTGACCGTCGTCGTGCTGTGGATCCGGGCGTTCCGGATGCGGGGCGGCGTGACGCCGGTCGCGGTCGCGCTTGTGGTGCTCGCGACCGTCACCGTGGTCATCATCACCAACAAGACCCTGAGTCCGCAGTACCTGCTCTGGGTCGGCGGTCCGACCGCCGCCCTGCTGCTGCTCCGCGACGGCGCGGCCACGCCCGAGCTGAGGCGCTGGATCGTACGGATCGGGGTGGCCGGTCTGGCGCTCGCGGCACTGACCCAGCTGGTCTACCCCCTGCTGTACGACGGCTACCTCGGCTTCACCAGCACCGCGGGTCTGGTGATCTCCACTCTGGTGACCGCCGTCCGCAATCTCTGCCTGCTCGCGTTCTCGGTGCTCTGCCTGCTGCTGGCCTGGCGGGCTACTTCATCGTCCCCTGCGACACCGACCCCTGCAGCTGACGCTGGAAGATGATGTAGACCACCAGGACCGGGGCCACGGTGATCACCACGGCCGCGAACAGCGCACCGAAGTCCACCGCGTAGCCGGCCTGCGAGGCGAACGACGCCATCCCCTGGCTGAGCACGTAGTTGTCCACGTTGGTGTTGATCGCCACCGGGATGAGGAACTGGTTCCACAGACCCAGGAAGTTGAAGATCGCGACCGAGGCGAACCCGTTGCGCGCCATCGGCAGCATCACCAGGAAGAACGTCGCCCACTCCCCCGCGCCGTCCAGCGCCGCGGCCTCGGAGATCTCGTACGGCAGCGTCTTGAAGAACGAGAAGAGGAAGAACACCGTGAACGGCAGGGCGAACGCGACGTACGTCAACGACAGACCCGGGAGCGTGTTCAGCAGGCCGAGGTTCTTCAGGGTGAAGAACAGCGGGACGATGGCGAGGAAGATCGGGAAGGTCAGCCCGGCCAGCATCAGGTAGTAGACGGCCTTGCTGCCCGGGAACTGGAAGCGGGCGAGCACGTACGCACACATCGACCCGAGGATCATGACGATCACCAGAGCGGAGCCGACCACCAGCACGGTGTTCAGGAAGTAGTTGCCGATGCCTGCGGTGGTCCACGCGTTGGCGTAGTTCTCCAGGTGCAGACCGTCCGGCAGCGAGAACGGTGAGGCGAAGATCTCCCGGGTCGACTTGAACGAGGTCATCAGCGTCCACAGCATCGGGCCGATCACGATGATCGACCAGAAGATCAACACCGCGTGGGCGGTGCCCAGGAAGGCCTTCTCCCCCGGGGTGGTCTCCTGCTGACGCTCGGGCACCAGCTCGGCACTGGTGGGCTCGTCGGTGATGGTGGTCATCGGCTCGAGTCGTCCTTTCCGCCGAGCAACCGGCTGACGACGAACACCAGTGCCGCGAAAAGCAAGGTGATGCCGGCGAGCACGACGCCCATGGCACAGGCCAGACCGAACTGGCCCTTGGTGAACGCAGTGGTGAACAGCTGCTGGGCCATCACCAGGGTGGAGTTGTTCGGCCCGCCGCCGGGATTCAACCCGGCCATGTAGACGAAGGCGTCCAGGGCGAGGATGCCCAGATAGATCCACGCGGTCTGCACGTTGTCGCGGATCAGGGGAAGGGTGATCGAGGTGGCGATCCGGAACCGACCCGCGCCGTCGATCCGGGCAGACTCGAAGATCTCGGCCGGCACGTCCTTGATGGCCGCGACGAACAAGACCATGTAGAAGCCGACCATGCTCCACACGATCACGAAGATGGTCGCGGCCATCGCCGTGCGCTCGTCGCCCAGCCACGGAAAGGACTCGAACTGGTCCAACCCGAGCCCCACGAGGATGCCGTTCAGCAGCCCGTTGCTGGGATCGTAGATCTGCTGCCACATGATCGCGATCACGATGGCCGGAATCACGTACGGGAAGAACGACACCGTGCGGTAGAACCCCGAGCCCCGCAGGCCACGGGTCTGGCCCTTCATGGTGCCCGCCACGGTCAGCATCGAGGCCAACGCGAAGCTCAGCACCAAGGTGACGACCGGCAGCACGATGGCCAGCACGATGTTGTTGCGCATCGCCTTGAGGAAGGTGTCGTCGGTGAACACCCTCTTGAAGTTGGCCAGCCCGATGAAGTTCTGGGTGGAGGTGAAGCCCGACCAGTCGGTCAGCGAGTAGTAGACAGCCTGGGCGAACGGCGAGACGACCAGGAGGAGGTAGATGGCCAGCGGCACGCCGAGGAAGACCGCCATGAAGCTGATCTTGTCGAACGTCCAGCGCCCGGCGCGCCGCCGCCGCGTGGAGACGGTCTCGTCTCCACCCGGCAGCGGCTGCGTGACCGTAGCGGTCACGTCACCGTGATCTTCTTGACCGAGCTGTCATTCGCCACCTTGTCGGTGATCCCCTGCAGACCCTTCGTCAGGTCGGCCACCGAGGACTTGCCATCGAGGAAGGTGTTCCACAGCACGAGCTGGTCGGTGTTCATCCCGTAGTAGTCGACGAACTGCCAGGAGAAGATGTCCGTGCCGGCGTCGCCGAGCATCTTCGTCTGCGAGACCAGTGCGGTGGAGCCGAAGCCGTCGGCCGGCACCGTGTCCTTGACGATGGTCGGGGCCAGCTTGGTCTTGGCGAAGTTGGTCGCCGCGTCCTTGCTCAGCATCGTCCGCAGCAGCTCCTTGCCGCCCGCCACGTTCTTGCCCTTGCTGGGCACCACGAACGGCTCACCCGCCGCACTGTGCAACGCGGCGAAGGGCAGCGCGCTGGAGGAGCTGACCGTGGGCTCCGGTGAGCCCGTCATCATGAACCCCTCCTTCGTCTGGTCCTTCATCTCGTTCTCGATCCACGAGCCGGACGGGTAGAGCAGCGCGTCCTGGTCGTTGCTCCACTGGGCCTGGGCCGCCGTGAACTGGGTGCCCGAACCGCCCGGCTTGAACATGCCCGCGTCGATGATCTTCTTCATGCCGTTGAACACGTCCTGGACGGCCTGCTGCGACCAGCAGTCCGGCTTGAGGTTCTCCAGCGAGAGCCGGACCTCGTTGCCGCCCTGCTTGATGGCCGAGCAGATGGCCAGCGTCTGGTAGTAGGTCGCCGCCTCCTTGCCCCAGACGAACAGGTACTTGTCCTTGTCCTTGGCCTTGGTGCCGAGGTCGTACGCCTCGTCCCAGGTCTGCGGCGGGGTCCAGCCGTTCTCCTCGAACAGTGACGCCGAGTACCACAGGGCGTAGACGGTCAGGGCGTAGTTGATCGCCGCGAGCTTGCCGTCGAAGGTGCCCGGCTCCAGCACGTTGCCGAACAGCGTGTCGCTGATCTTGGTGCCCTCCAGGTTCGGGGCGTCGACCACCGAGGTGAGGTCCTCGAGCTGGTCGAGGATCGTGTTGAAACCGATCGACCCGGCGCCGGAGTTGTCGATCAGGTCCGGCGGGTCACCGGCCACGAAGCGCGGCTGCAGCTCCTGCGCGATCTTGGTCGACGGGGAGACCTTGACCGTGACGCCCGGGTGCTTCAGCTCCATCTGCTTGGCCGCGAACTCGACGTAGTCGATGCCGTAGCCGCCGTTGAAGATGACCGCGTCGACGGTGCTGTCGGCGGGCACGCCGAAGGGGTTGTCCGCCGAGACCGCTGCGGTCTCCTGGGTGGCGGGCGCGTCGTCGCCTCCGCTCGCCGCGCAGGAGGCGAGCGACCCGGCCAGCGGGGTGATCGCCGCGGCCGCCAGCGCGAACTTCAGGAACTGTCGCCGCTGGAGGGGCAGCTTGTCGTTCGTCACGAGATGTGTGCCTTTCGTCACCGGTGCGCCGAGACGCACGTGGGATGTGGTACTCCCGAGGGAGAGGTCCGGGCCGGAGAGTTCTCCGAGCCGGGAGATGACGGTGCGAGCAGGACTCGCAATTTCAGAAACACCTAAGCACATGTTTTGCGCTTGTGCAGTATCTGAGCCGAAAGTTGCACAAAACTGCAACATTACGGTGGTGTGGACGTCGCAGCGGCGTCCGGGACGGGGAGAAGCGTGACCGAATCTGCAGCGCCGACGCTCCTTCTCGGGGCGGATGTCGGGGGAACGGCCACCCGGGCAGCAGTCGCCACCGTCGCCGGCGAGGTGCTGAGCGTCGCCGCCGGACCGGCCGGCAACCCCAACAGCGTCGGCCTGGAGCTCTCGGCCGAGCGGATCCGCTCGGCCGCCGAGCAGTGCCTGGCGCAGGTCGGGCCCGATGCCGCCGACCGCGTGGCAGCGGTGGTCGTCGGCCTGGCCGGTGGGGCACGCGCCGACGAGGCGTTTCTCGCCGCCGTCCGGCCCACCGGAGTCGCCGTCCTCCCCCGGCTGGTCTCCGATCTCGCGGTGGCGTTCTGCTCGGCGACTCCGGCGACCCAGGGGTACGTCCTGGTCGCCGGTACCGGTGCCGTCGCCGGCCGGATCGTGAGCGGTGATCTCCGGGAGCGGCGCGACGGCTGGGGGTGGCTGCTCGGGGACGAGGGCTCCGGCTTCTGGCTCGGCCGGGAGGCTGTGCGTGCGACCCTGGCCGGGCTGCAGGGCGGCACCCCGCACCTCGGGCCCTTGGCGGAGGCCGTCATCGAGCGGAGCGGCACAGCCGACCCGGTGGCGATCGTGCAGCTCTGCTACGCGAACCCTCCGGTGTGGCTGTCGACCTTCGCCGACCTGGTGGCTCGCCACGCCGACGACCCCGTGGCATCCTCGATCGCCGACCGAGCCGCCGCGCACCTGATCGACACCCTCCTCGACCTCGGGCTCGACCCGGCGCTGCCCGTGGTGCTCGCCGGCTCGGTGGCGACCCGTCCCGGCCCGGTCCGTGCCTCGCTGCGAGCGGGTCTGGACGAGCGGTTGACCAACCCGGTGCTGACCGCCGAGAGCGGTCTGGTCGGCGCGCTCTGGCTCGCGGCAGGTGCGTCGAGCCCTCCCGAGGCGGCCGTGCACACTCGACTCGCCCGATCGATAGGCAGGACCAGCAGCACGGTGGTATGAGAATCTCGGTACCCTAGGCAAACGACGCGGGCGGGCTCGGCCCTCGCCCACCAGACCGCGACGGAAGAAGGCGATTGTGGCCCCCGTGCCCGACCCATCCAGCTCGACCCAGACCGCCACGGACGCTCTTGCCGAAGAGTTCGGCGCCAACGACTGGCTGCTGGAGGAGATGTACGAGCAGTACGTCTCCGATCCCGGCTCGGTGGACCCGAGCTGGGCGCAGTACTTCAAGACCCACCAGCTGGGTGGCGCGACCAACGGCGCCACGGGACAGAGCGGCCGGCCAGCCGGCCCCGCGGCTGCGTCGGCCAAGCCGACGTCCGCCAGCGCGGCGCCGGCTCCGGCGACGCAGCCGGTCGCCCCGGCGAAGCAGTCGGCGCCACCGGCCCCGGCTCCGAGCGGCCCCGCCCGGCCCGCCGCGGCTGCCCCTGCCGCCTCGGCGGCCAAGCGGCCCGCCACCGTGGAGCGACCGACGTCCAACAAGAACGCTCGGCCCTCGGCCCCCGGCAACCGTGGCGGCGTGCCGGCGGATCCACCGAACCCGGCGAACCGGCCCACCGTGGACCTGGAGGAACCGATCCGGACCGTGCTCAGAGGCGCCCCCGCCCGCACGGTGAAGAACATGGACTCCTCGCTGACGGTGCCGACCGCGACCAGCGTCCGCTCGCTGCCGGTGAAGCTGCTGATCGACCAGCGCGTCGTGATCAACAACCACCTGCGTCGAGCCCGGGGCGGCAAGGTGTCGTACACGCACCTGATCGGTTTCGCCATGGTGCAGGCGCTGAAGACGCATCCCTCGATGAACAACGGCTACGAGGTCATCGACGGCAAGCCGACGATGGTGGTGCCGCGGCACATCAACCTCGGGCTGGCGATCGACATGCCCAAACCGGACGGCACCCGGCAGCTGCTGGTGCCCAGCATCAAGAGCTGCGAGAACCTCGACTTCGCGCAGTTCTGGGCGGCGTACGAGGAGATCGTCAAGAAGGCGCGGTCCAACTCCCTGACCGTCGAGGACTTCGCCGGCACCACCATCACCTTGACCAACCCGGGGACCATCGGCACCAACCACTCGGTGCCCCGGTTGATGAACGGGCAGGGCGCCATCATCGGCGTCGGCTCGATGGACTACCCGCCGGAGTTCCAGGGCTCCGATCCGGACAAGCTCTCCCTGATGAGCGTGTCCAAGGTGATGACCCTGACCTCGACGTACGACCACCGGGTCATCCAGGGCGCCGGCTCGGGGCAGTACCTCGCCCGCCTGCACGCCCTGCTGCTCGGCGAGGACGGCTTCTACGACGACGTCTTCTCCGCGCTGCGCATCCCGTACGAGCCGATCCGCTGGGCACAGGACGTCAGTGCCGACCACGAGGACCAGGTCTCCAAGCAGGCCCGGATCTTCGAGATGATCAACGCGTATCGGGTGCGTGGGCACCTGATGGCCGACACCGATCCGCTGGAGTACCGCCAGCGCAGTCACCACGACCTCGACGTGCAGACCCACAGCCTGACCCTGTGGGACCTGGACCGGGAGTTCGCCACCGGCTCCTTCGCCGGCGGTCAGGGTCTGATGAAGATGCGCAAGATCCTCGGCATCCTGCGCGACTCGTACTGCCGGACCATCGGCATCGAGTACATGCACATCCAAGAGCCCGCCCAGCGCAAGTGGATCCAGGACCGGGTGGAGCGTCCGCATGAGTCACTCCCCCGCGAGGAGCACCTGCGGATCCTGGACAAGCTCAACGAGGCCGAGATCTTCGAGACCTTCCTGCAGACCAAGTTCGTCGGTCAGAAGCGGTTCTCGCTGGAGGGCGGCGAGGCGACCATCGCGCTCCTGGACGAGGTCTGTGAGCAGGCCGCCAACCACGGTCTCGAAGAAGTCTGCATCGGCATGCCGCACCGCGGCCGGCTGAACGTGCTGGCCAACATCGTGGGCAAGAGCTACGCCCAGATCTTCCGCGAGTTCGAGGGCAACATCGATCCGCGGACCGTTCAGGGCTCCGGCGACGTGAAGTACCACCTGGGTGCGGAGGGCAAGTTCACCGCCCTCAGCGGCGCGACGATCAAGACGTCGGTGGCCGCGAACCCCAGCCACCTCGAGGCGGTCAACCCGGTGCTGGAGGGCATCGCGCGGGCCAAGCAGGACATCCTCGACCGGGGCGGCGAGTTCCCGGTGATGCCGGTGCTGATGCACGGTGACGCCGCCTTCGCCGGCCAGGGTGTGGTGGCGGAGACGCTGAACCTGTCGCAGCTGCGCGGCTACCGCACCGGTGGCACCATCCACATCATCGTGAACAACCAGGTGGGGTTCACCACCTCGCCGACCGAGTCGCGGTCCTCGATGTACTGCACCGACGTGGCCCGGATGATCCAGGCGCCGATCTTCCACGTCAACGGGGACGACCCCGAGGCCTGCATCCGGGTGGCGCGGCTGGCCTTCGCCTTCCGGCAGGAGTTCAACAAGGACGTCGTCGTCGACATCATCTGCTACCGACGTCGCGGCCACAACGAGGGCGACGACCCGAGCTTCACCCAGCCGCTGATGTACGACCTGATCGAGAAGAAGCGGTCGACCCGCAAGCTCTACACCGAGGCGCTGATCGGTCGTGGCGACATCACGATCGAGGACGCCGAGGCGGTCATGACGCGCTACCAGCAGCGGCTGGAGAGCGTCTTCCGCGAGGTGCGGGACGCCAACCAGACCGACCACAAGAATCCCCTCCAGATGGTGCCGGCCTATCCCAGCAAAGAAGCGGCACCGCACGGCACCGCCGTCACGATGGAGACGCTGAAGAAGATCGCGGACGCGCATCTGTCCTTCCCCGACGGGTTCAGCGTGCACCCGAAGGTGATGCCCCAGCTGCAGCGCCGTTCCGCCGCCATCACCCAGGGCGGGATCGACTGGGGCACGGCGGAGATCCTGGCCCTCGGCTCGCTGCTGATGGAGGGTCGCACCGTCCGGCTGACCGGTCAGGACAGTCGGCGCGGCACCTTCGTCCAGCGCTTCGCCTCCGTGGTGGATCGCAAGACCGGCGAGTCGTACGTGCCGCTCAAGCACCTCGACGACGATCAGGGCAAGTTCCACATCTTCGACTCTCTGCTGAGTGAGTACGCGGCGATGGGCTTCGAGTACGGCTACTCCGTGGCCCGACCCGATGCCCTGGTGCTGTGGGAGGCGCAGTTCGGCGACTTCGCCAACGGTGCGCAGACCATCATCGACGAGTTCATCTCCTCCGGTCAGGCGAAGTGGACCCAGAAGTCCGGGGTCACGCTGCTGCTGCCGCACGGCTACGAGGGGCAGGGACCCGACCACAGCTCGGCGCGGATCGAGCGGTTCCTGCAGCTGGCGGCCGAGGACTCGATCGCCGTAGCCCAGCCGTCGTCGCCGGCCAGCCACTTCCATCTGCTCCGGCAGCACGCGATCACCGAACGGCACCGCCCGCTGGTGATCATGACGCCGAAGTCGATGCTGCGGAACAAGCTGGCCGTCTCCCAGCCCGCGGACTTCACCGAGGACCGGTGGCGTCCGGTGCTGGCCGATCCGTTCATCAGCGACGCGGACGCCGTGCGACGGGTCATCCTGTGCTCGGGCAAGGTGCGCTGGGACCTGACCACCAAGCGAGCTCAGCTGGACCGTTGGGACACCGCGATCATCCCGGTCGAGCGGCTCTACCCGCTACCGGCCGAGGAGATCGGCGCCGAGCTGCGCAGGTTCGCGAACCTGTCCTCGGAGCTGCTCTGGGTGCAGGACGAGCCTGCGAACCAGGGACCGTGGCCCTTCATGGCGCTGAACCTGATCGACGCGCTCCGGACCGCCGAACCGAGTCAGCAGTGGACCATCACGCCGCACACTCGGCCCGCCTCATCGGCGCCGTCGGTGGGTTCGGCCAAGGTGCACGAGGCGCAGCAGCGCGAGCTGCTCGAGTCCGCCTTCCGCTGAGCCGGACGGTCAGCGGATCCAGGATGTACTTCACCGATCGAGGGATCGAGGAGCTCGAGACACGCCGGGGTGACGACGAGGTCACCCTGGCGTGGCTCGCCGAGCAGCTCCGGGCGTTCGTCGACCTCCATCCGGACTTCGAGGGACCGATCGAGCAGCTGGCCACCTGGCTGGCTCGGCTGGACGACGACGAGGACTGACGGCGAGGGTCAGGGTTCCAGGACGATCTTGCCGAACTGGTCACCGGCGGCCAGCGCGGCCAGCCCGGTGGCCGCATCGGACAGCGGGAGCACCCGGTCGACGATCGGGTGCAGCCCGCCCACCTCGACCAGCCGGAGCACGGCGGCCAGCTCGGCCCGGGTGCCCATCGTGCTGCCGATCACCTGCAGCGGCTTGAAGAAGATCTTGGTCAGCTCGGCGGAGCGCGGCTCGGCGCCGGAGGTGGTGCCGACCGTGACCAGCCGACCGCCGGGCCGCAGGGCGTTGATCGAGTGGGACCAGGTGGCGGCGCCGACGCTGTCCAGCACGGCGTCCACGCGCTCGGGCAGCCGCTCGCCGGCGGCGAAGCCACGATGAGCGCCCAACGAGACCGCCCGCTCGACCCGCTCCGGATCGCGCGAGGTCACCCAGACCCGCAGCCCGCCGGCGCGGGCGATCTGCACGGCGGCCGTCGCGACACCTCCCCCGGCTCCCTGGATCAGCACCGCGTCGCCCGGTCGCAGCGCCCCCGCGGTGAACAACGCCCGGTACGCCGTCAGCCACGCGGTCGGCAGGCAGGCCGCCTCGGCGAAGCTCAGCGAGGCGGGCTTGTCGACCAGGTTGCCGACGGGCACCCGTACGGTCTCCGCCAACGCCCCCGGATAGCGCTCGGAGAGCAGTGACCGGCGCGGGTCGTAGGTCTCGTCGGCTCCCAGGTAGGCCGGGTCGTTGATCACCGCGTGGACGACGACCTGCCGGCCCTCCGCCGTCACCCCGGCGGCGTCGCAGCCCAGGATCATCGGCAGCCGCTCGGTGGGGAGACCGACCCCGCGCAGCGACCAGAGGTCGTGGTGGTTCAGGGCCGCCGCCCGCACCCGGACCGCCACCCAGTCCGCGGGCACCGGCGGTGGGTCGATCTCCCCCACCCGGAGTGCGGACAGCGGGTTCTGCTCGTCGGCGGCGACGGCGTACGCGGCGTGCACGGCAGACAATCTACGGGAGCGGTTCACCCCCAGTCGGCAGCATCAGCTCCAGCCGATGATCTGGGCGACGGTCAGCAGCCCGAGCGAGATGACCACCCAGCCGGCGTAGATCGGGAGGTAGAACGCCAGCCACTTCTGCCAGGGCACCCCGGCCAGCGCGAGCACCGCCATGAAGTAGCCGGAGGTCGGGAACAAGACGTTGCCGGTGCCGTCGGCGAGCTGGTAGGCCAGCACCGCTGTCTGCCGGGTGATGTCGAGGACGTCGGCGAGCGGCGCCATGATCGGCATCGTGACGAGGGCCTGACCGCTGCCGGAGGAGACGATGAAGCTCAGCACGAACTGGACGAAGAACATGCCGGCCGCGGCCAGGACGCCCGGCAGGTCACCGACCGCGTTGCCCAAGGCGTGGACGATCGTGTCGATGATCTGACCCTCCTCGAGCACCACGGCGACAGCACGCGCCACCCCGGCGATGATCGCCCCCACCAGCACCTCCCGGAAGCCGACGTTGAAGGCTTCGCAGACAGTGCCGAGGGACAGACCCGCGATCACCCCGACGACGATCCCGAGCACGATGAACAGACCCGACATCTCGACCATGAACCAGCCCTGGTCCAGCACGCCCCAGACCAGCACGGCCAGGAACACCAACAGCGCCCCGGTCGCCAGCCGCTGCCGGGTGTCGAGCGTCGTCGGAGCCACCACCTGTTCGCGAGCGAAGGTCTCGCGCTTGCTCAGCTCCCGGGGATCGTCGGCCAGCAGGCTCCGTGCCGGGTCCTTGGCGACCCGGCGGGCGTACCTGGTCACCATGACGATCGCGAAGCCGGTGATCAGCAGGAAGGCGATGGTCCGCAGACCCTTGCCGGAGTAGAGCTCGATGCCGGCGATCTTCTGTCCCAGTCCGGTGTTGATCGGGTTCAGGATGCCGGTGCAGAATCCGGCCGTGGTGCCCAGCAGAGCGACCCCCGCGGCGGTGACCGAGTCGAAGCCCAGCGCGATCATCAACGGGATCAGGATGGGTACGTAGACGAGCGCGAGCTCCTGGGTGCCGATCACGGTCGCGATCAGGGCGAACAGCAGCATCAGCGCCGGGATCGCGAGGATCCCCCGCTTGGCGAAGCGGTGGGCGAGGTTGTCGATGCCGACCTCGATGATGCCCGTCCGTCGCAGCACCATGAACGTGCCGCCGATCATCAGCGTGAAGACCACCACCTCGACGGCCTCGACGATGCCGGTGGGGATGGCCGTCATCAGCCCGAGCAGACCGACGGGAGTCTGTGGTACCCGGGTGTAGCTGTCGGGGTCGATGCTCTCCCGACCGTCCGGACCGGGCACCCGATCGAAGGTGCCGGCCGGGACGAACCAGGTGGCAAGAGCGGCGAGCAGGATGATGATGCCCAGGACGATGTAGACGTCCGGCATCTGCAACCGCTGGAGCCAGTGCCTTCCGTCACCCTGGACGGCGGTGATGTCGATGTCTTCTTCGCGGAGTGGAGCCCGATCGGTCATGGTCCGCTCTCTCGGCAGGGAACTGGGGATGACGACCACCCTGGACGCGCCCGGTTTCCGATGAGTTAGGGGTGTGTTACGCCTCCGAACCGGCTCGATACAGTGCGGGCCATGGACTCGCCGTCACCCGCACTCACCGATGTCGATGCCGTCACGGAGGCCTTCGCCGAGCTGGTCGGCCGGGCCCCCGCCGGGGTCTGGGCGGCGCCGGGACGGGTCAACCTGATCGGTGAGCACACCGACTACAACGACGGCTTCGTGATGCCGTTCGCGTTGCCGCAGAAGGTCACCGTCGCCGCGGGCCCGCGCGATGATGATCGCTGGCAGGTGCTGTCGTTGAACGGCGGCCGGGCAGAGACCTTCGGCCGGGCCGACCTGGTGCCCGGCATGGGCGGTTGGCAGGCGTACCTGGCCGGGGTGGTCTGGGCCCTGGACGAAGCCGGACACCGGGTCAGCGGGGCCGATCTGGTGCTGTCCTCCGACGTCCCGATCGGCGCCGGCCTGTCGTCCTCGGCCGCGCTGGAGTGCGCCACCGTGGCCGTGCTGGCCGACCTGGACGGTCTGGTCATCGAGCCGATGGAGCGGGCGAAGCTGGCCCGTCGGGCCGAGAACGCTTTCGTCGGCGCCCCGACCGGGCAGATGGACCAGGCCGCGTCCACCCTGTGCGAGGCCGGCAACGCCCTCTTCTTCGACTGCCGCAGCTTCGACGTCGAGCAGGTGCCGCTGGATCTGGCCGCGGCCGGCCTGGAGCTGCTGGTGCTGGACACCCGCACCCCGCACGCGCTGGTCGACAGCGAGTACGCCGACCGCCGGCAGACCTGCGATAGCGCCGCGACGCTGCTGGGGGTGCCGGCGCTGCGTGACGTCTCCGACCTGGACGACGCGCTGGCTCGGCTCGACGAGGAGGTGATGCGCCGACGCGTCCGGCACGTGGTCACGGAGAACCAGCGGGTGCTCGAGGCCGCCGACAGGCTACGAGCCAACGACTACCTCGGTCTGGCGCCCCTGCTGGACGCCTCCCACGCCTCGATGCGCGACGACTTCGAGATCACCGTGCCGACGGTCGATCTGGCCGTCGACGTCGCGAAGGCCGCCGGGGCGTACGGAGCCCGGATGACCGGCGGCGGGTTCGGCGGCTGCATCATCGCCCTCGTCGACCAGGGTCGCTCCGACCAGGTGGCCCTGGCCATCGCCGAGGCGTTCACCGCGGCGGGCTACGGTCCGCCGGCGCACTTCGTCGGTCTTCCGTCGGCCGGGGCCCGTCGGCTTCGCTGAGCCCGACCGTCCGCTCGGCGGTGGCACCGGCCGCCGCCGACGTATCAACGCCGACGTATCAGCGCCCCCGCGCTTCTCCTCCCGGTGTCATCGCGTTCGCGCGCCGACCCGGAGGAGCCACCGTGACCGCTCTCGCACCCACCGCCCCACCCCCGACCTTCGCGTTCCTGGTCCACCCACGGGCCGACGTAGCGCCCGACATGGCGCGGGTCTGGCCCCCGCTGGGGGCGGTACCGGAGGGGGCCTGGCAATGGGGACTCCGCCATCTGCCCCTGCCGACCCTGACGCTGGCCGACGTTCACCGACGCGGGTCGCGCGATGCCCGCGGTGGCGTGGACAGGAGCACCGGTCGGCTCGGTCACGTCCTGGTGGTGCCGGTGGGGGCGCGTCAGCTGCTCACCGAGGACCGGCGTTGGGTGCTGGGCAAGATCGAGCAGGCCGTCGATCGCGCGGTCGAGCTGGGCGCCTCGGTCGTGGGTCTCGGTGCGCTGACCGCTCCGGTGACGGCCGGGGGTCGGCTGCTGCGTGAACGTCCCGGGCTGACCGTCACGACCGGCAACGCGTTCACGGCCCATCTCACCGTCGAGGCGCTGCGGCGGCTGCTGCCGGCTGCGCCGGGGGGACACATCGCCGTGGTGGGCGCCACCGGCAGCGTGGGGTCCTGCGTGGTGCGCCTGCTCGCCGACGAGCCGATCGGCACCGAGCTCACCCTGGTGGCCAGGGAGCCGAACCGGCTCGCCGCGCTCGGGAGCGAGGTGGCCGCCGCGCTGGCCGGCCGGGGCGAGCCGATGGAGGTTCGCACCGCGCGGACCATGGCTGCCGTCCGGGATGCCGATCTGGTGCTGATCCTCACTTCGGCCGCCGACGCCCTGCTGCGCGGGGAGCACCTCAAACGAGGTGCGGTGGTGCTCGACGACACCCAGCCCCGGAACACCGATCCCGTGCTGGCGAGGGAGCGACCCGACGTCCTGGTGGTCGACGGTGGCGTCGCGGAGATCCCGGGCATCGAGGTCCGGGGCGACATCGGGCTGCCGCGCGGGCTCGCGTACGCGTGCCTGTGCGAGACCATGCTGATGGCGCTCGACGGACTGCGGGGGCACGCCGTCGGGACCGCCGACGTCGGCCACGCCCGGCGGATGCGCGATGCGGCTCGTCGGCACGCCCACCTCGGCTTCACCCTGGCCGAGCCCGCGCTCTCGTTCGGACGACCGGTCCCCTGGCCCTCGGCCTCACCGGTGCTCGCGGGTGGGCTGGGCTGATGGTCACCGAGGTCGTGGTGCTCGGCGGCGGCTACACCGCCGTCTGGGCCGCGCGCCGGCTGATGCGTGAGCTACCCGAGCGCGACGGCTCACAGGTCCGGGTCACGCTGGTCTCGGCGAGCAGGACGCACGCCTTCCACGGCTGGACCGCCGAGGTCCTCACCGGACACGTCCGGATCGAGCGGACCCTCACGCCGTTGCCGGAGCTGCTGCCCGGCGTGCGCGTCCTCAACGGCACGGCCGGGGAGGTCGACCTGGTCCGCCGGGAGGTCGTGGTCGCCGGGGCTCAGGGGATGACCCGCATCCCGTACGACCACCTCGTGCTCGGAGTCGGCAGTCGAGACGCCACCGAACGGGTGCCCGGCCTGCACGCGTACGCCTGTTCCACCAAGGGCGACGGGGCGCTCGAGTCGCTGCTGGCGCATCTCGACGAGGTCGTGGCCCGGGCGGCCGCGACCCGGGACCCGATGGAGCGGGCGAGGCTGCTCTCCGTGGTGGTCGCGGGCGGCGGTCTTGCCGGCGTGGAGACCGCGGTGGCGATCCAGCAGCGACTCGACACGCTGGTCCTCCGGCGACGCGGGATCGTCGGGATCCGGCCGCGCGTCGTCCTGGTGCACGCGGGCACGGCGCTGCTGCCGAGCCTGCGACCGCAGTTCGCTCGCGTCGCCGACCATGCGGCCGCACAGGTGGCGCTGGCCGGCGTCGAGGTGTGGTGCAAGACCCGCCTGACCGCGGTGACGGCAACGGCGGCTCAGGTCGAGGGACGACCCCCGCTCCCGGTCGGCACCGTGGTGACGACCCTCGGCCAGGTGCCCGTGGCCCTTCCGGGAACCGAGCTGCTCCTGCGCGACGCGACCGGCCGGCTGGCCGTGGACCGCTGCCTCCGGGCCTACGACGCCACGGGGGTGGTCGACGGGATCTGGGCGGGCGGCGACGTCGCGGCCGTGCCGCATCCGTCCGGCCACGGTTCCTGCCCGGCGAGCGCGCTGTGGGCCATCTACCACGGCGGACGGATCGGGGCGAACATCGCGCGCGCCCTGCGTGGGGCCGCGCCGCGTCCCTTCCGCTTCCCCGGGCTGGGTCAGGCCGCAAGCTTCGGGGTGGGCGTGGGCTCGGCCGAGCTGGCCGGCGTGCCGCTCCTCGGCTGGTCCGCCTGGCTCGCACGCTGGGTGCTCTTCCACTACTACATGCCGTCCCGCGACGTCGCGCTGCGGACCGCCCTGGAGTGGTTCCGCCCCGGCCGCCCGCTCCCGGCTCGAGCGCCCGAAACGCCCTTCCCGTTGCGAGCGGCGGCGTAGCGGAGCCGGGCGGCGCGCAGCGGGAGCAGCGAGTGACGACAACGCAGCGAGCAGCGCCAACACCGTTCGGGGTGTCGCTCGACATGGACGCGTGAGGGCATTGTTTTCCCCGCCCGATATTTCGATCGGGTTCCAGTGCGTCGTACGGTGCAGGATCGTGCGTCCGACGTGGCAAGATGCCGGAGAATCTCGTGCGTCCCAGCCCCTGCGCGAGCGCTTCTCGCCACCGACATCTGGAGGTCATTTATGCGCATCACCACCAAGCTCGCGCTCGTCACCACGACTGTCGCCACCATGCTGCTGTCGGCCTGCGGGTCCAGCTCGTTGACCGGCGGCGACGCCTCAGCGGCACCGACGACCTCGGTCAGTGCCGACGCAGACCTCAACGCTAAGCTGCCCGAGAAGATCCGCAGCGCCGGCACGATCAAGATCGGCACCGACGCGAGCTATGCCCCGAACCAGTTCACCGAGGGCGACAAGATCGTCGGCAGCGAGGTCGATCTGTTCAACGCCGTCGCCAAGAAGCTCGGCGTCGAGGCGGAGTGGGAGAACGCCCCGTTCGCGAGCCTGATCCCGGGCGTGACCAGCGCCAAGTACGACATGTCCGTCTCCTCGTTCACCGTCAACGACGAGCGTCTCCAGCAGGTGCAGATGGTCAGCTACTTCTCGGCCGGTACGCAGTGGGCCACCGCCGCCGGCAACCCCAAGGGCGTCGACCCCGAGAACCCGTGCGGAAAGACGATCGCCGTCCAGAAGGCCACCGTGCAGGACCTCGACGACCTTCCCGCGCGGCAGAAGAAGTGCGGGTCGGACCCGATGACGATCCAGCAGTACGCCGGCCAGGACACCGCCACCGCCGCCGTGGCCACCGGGAAGGCCGACGCCATGCTGGCCGACTCCCCGGTCACCGCGTACGCCGTGTCGAAGTCGGGCGGCAAGCTCGAGCTCCTCGGTGACGTCTACGACGCCGCTCCGTACGGTGCCGTGATCGCCAAGGACCAGCCGGAGCTGGCCCAGGCCGTTGCCGACGCCCTCACGGCCATGAAGGCCGACGGCAGCTACGAAGAGGTCCTCAAGGCCTGGGGCACCGAGGGCGGCGCGGTCGACGCCTTCGAAGTCAAGCCGTGACCGAATCCGCTGCGCCGCGGGAGGAGCGGCCGGGCATCATCGACGCGGTGCCCGTCCGCCACCCCGGGCGCTACGTCGCCATCGCGGTGCTCGCCGTGCTGGGGCTGATGTTCCTGCACATGGTGCTGTTCAACCCGGCGTTCAACTGGCCCTTCGTCTTCGAGGCGATGAACCAGAGCATCGTCATCGAGGGCTTCATCAAGGGCACCCTGCTGTGCACCGTGCTGGCGATGTTCTTCGGAGTGATCGGCGGCGTGATCCTGGCGATCATGCGGCTGTCGGACAACCCGATCCTGCGGGGGGTGTCGTGGCTCTACACCTGGTTCTTCCGGGCCATCCCCCGCCTCGTGCTGCTCACCATCATGGGCGTGCTCGGCATCTTGTTCCCGCTCAGCCAGGGTGGTCTGTCGTTCGGGGTGCCCTTCGACTGGAAGCTCATCGAGTGGTTCGGGCTCTCTGGTGACTGGCGCTTCTACAGTGTCGACGCCAACACCCTGTTCTCCGGACTGGTCGGCGCCATCATCGGCCTGGCCGCGTCGGAGGCCGCATACATGGCCGAGATCGCCAGAGCGGGCATCAACAGCGTCGACAAGGGTCAGCTGGAGGCGGCCCGGGCGGTGGGCATGAGCCGTGGCCTGGCCATGCGACGGGTCGTGCTGCCCCAGGCCATGCGGGTGATCGTGCCGCCGACGGGCAACGAGACCATCGCGATGCTGAAGGACACCTCATTGCTGATCGCGCTGCCACTGTCGACCGAGATGTTCTTCCAGCTGTCTCAGATCGGGGCCCGGACCTTCCAGCTGTTCCCGGTGTTCGTGGCGGCCACCCTCTACTACCTGATCGCGACCAGCATCTTGATGGTCGGGCAGGCGTACCTGGAGCGGCGGTTCGGCCGTGGCTTCGGCACGACGGTGAAGTCCACGAAGGAGAAGGCGGCCACCGGCCTGCAGATCGGGGCGTCGAAGTGAGTCAGCACCTGGTCGAAGCGGTCAACGTGATCAAGCACTTCGGTGACAACGAGGTGCTCAAGGGTGTCGATCTCACCGTCGACAAGGGAGAGGTCGTCTGCCTGCTCGGCCCCAGCGGCTCGGGCAAGACCACCTTCCTGCGTCTGATCAACCAGATGGAGACCCTCACCGGTGGCCGGATCTGGGTCGGTGGCGAGCTGATCGGGTTCGAGGAGCGCAAGGGCAGGCTGCACGTCCGGACGGAGAACGACATCGCCCGGCAGCGCTCCCGGGTCGGCATGGTCTTCCAGCGGTTCAACCTGTTCCCGCACATGACCGCCGTCGAGAACATCAGCGAGGCGCCGATCAAGGTCAAGCGGATCGCCAAGGCCCAGGCCCGGGCCGAGGCGATGGCGCTGCTGGACAAGGTCGGTCTGTCCGAGCGGGCCTCGTACTACCCGGCCCAGCTGTCCGGCGGCCAGCAGCAGCGCGTCGCCATCGCCCGGGCACTGGCGATGAAGCCGGAGCTGATGCTGTTCGACGAACCCACGTCGGCTCTGGACCCGGAGCTGGTGGGTGAGGTGCTGAAGGTGATGCGGGAGCTGGCGAGCGAGGGGACGACCATGATCGTGGTCACCCACGAGATGAGCTTCGCCCGGGAGGCGGCGGATCGGGTGGTGTTCATGGACGCCGGCGTGGTGGTGGAGGAAGGCGCGCCCGACGAGGTGCTGCTCCATCCGCAGCACCAGCGGACCAAGCTGTTCCTCACCCGCGTCAAGCACGAGCACGAGGCCGAGGCCGCCCGCGAGGAGGAGACGGCCAGGTTGCTGGAGGAGCTCGAGTCCTGAGCGACTTCGCTCGGGTTTGAACCCGAGCGAAGTCGGAGAGGACAGCCACCCCGTCCGAAACTCAGCCGCGGATCGGCGGGGCCTACTCGCTCCGCTGCTCGCCGGTGAAGATCCGGGTCGAGGAGGGCAGCAGCAGGCAGACGACGACGGTCAGCGACATCGCACCGAGC
>DATDBH010000088.1:0-17439 GCA_036524985.1 Microlunatus sp.
GCACCCGCTACTTGACATAATGTCGCTTATCGGACAACTTCTCCACGTTCGCCAGACCATTCTCGAGACCCGCGCGGGCGCCTGAGTCACCCGCTCGATCCGCTCGGGTTCCAGCCAACCCGTACCGATCCGCTCGGGTTCAACGCATCCGCTCCAGGTACACCTGGAGCGGATGAACCGAACCCGAGCGGATCGGGTCACCGAGAGGGTGTCAACGCGGGGCCAGGTGTGCCCGCCGTCGGTCACCCGGTAGTAGACGACGTCGGCGCGGTCCTCGCACCGGCTGTACGCGAACCGGGTGACGAGGTCGCTGACGGTGGTGAGGGCCGGACCGGCCTGATCGCCCTCAGCATGATCACTGGCAGCGGTTCAGGTACGACAGCTACATCGGCAGCGCTTCGTACACCTCGACGCTGCCGCCCGTTGCGAGGACCGGGCAGCCCAGCGTCTTCGTGGTGGCCTCGGCGAGTGAGTCGGCGGTGATGATCGAGTAACCGCCGAGCCCTGAGCTGGTGCCCTCAGAGGTGCCGGCGGCCGCGACGGTGCTCGCGCCTCCGAACGGGTTCCCCATGTCGACCACGGAATCGCCCAGCCCGGTGAACCAGCCGACCCAGGCCTGCATCACCGCCTCCTGCGCTTCCGGGTTCTCGTCTGACTGGCCGCCGGCGTACAGGAACAGGAACTTCGCCATCGTGTCCTCCTTGGTCTGGTCGATCCCGGACGGACCGACGATGAGTGGCGTCACACCCACTACGTCGCACCCGGACGGAAATCGACACTCTTCGGCCGCGGATCGCCAGCCTCTGGATCGCCTCTGCGAGGATCTGAGGGTGGCATCGGATCCACGCGGGACTGATGCGTCCGAGCCGGCGCTGCAGCGCATGCGCAAACTCGCCACGTGGGCGATCGCCAGGCCGGCCGCTGACGTAGTACGAGGAGCTCGTTCGTCTCGACACGGTGAGCATCCGTGGTGGCGCTCGCCTGGGTAGCTGAGTTCTATCGCCCCAGGGTCCAGGGACGTGCGGCTCGGCCGAGCGTCTCGGCGTCAACCCCTCACGTACGCGGCCAGATGCTGGCCGGTGAGCGTCGACCTCGACGCCACGAGGTCGGCCGGGGTGCCCTCGAAGACGATCCGTCCGCCGTCGTGACCAGCGCCCGGGCCGAGGTCGATGATCCAGTCGGCATGGGCCATCACGGCTTGATGGTGCTCGATGACGATGACCGACGTGCCCGAGTCGACGAGTCGATCCAACAGCCCGAGGAGCTGGTCGACATCGGCGAGGTGGAGTCCGGTGGTCGGCTCGTCGAGGACGTAGACGTCTCCCTTGCCGCCCATCTGCGTGGCCAGCTTGAGTCGCTGCCGCTCGCCTCCGGACAGGGTGGTCAGCGGCTGACCGACCGTCAGGTAGCCGAGGCCGACATCGGCGAGTCGCTCGAGGATCCTGTGGGCGGCCGGCGTCCGGCCAGCGCCGTCGGCGAAGAACTCTCCTGCCTCGGCCACCGACATCGCGAGCACCTCGCTGATGTCCTTGCCGCCGAAGGTGTACTCCAGGACGGCGGCGTCGAACCGTTTGCCGTCGCAGACCTCGCAGACCGTTGCCACACCGGCCATCATGCCCAGATCGGTGTAGATCACCCCGGCACCGTTGCAGTTGGGGCAGGCGCCCTCGGAATTGGCGCTGAACAGCGCCGGCTTGACGCCGTTGGCCTTGGCGAACGCCTTGCGGATGGGGTCGAGCAGTCCGGTGTACGTGGCCGGGTTGCTGCGCCGTGAGCCCTTGATCGCGCCCTGGTCGACCGACACGACCCCGTCCCGGGTCGAGACGGAGCCGCGGATCAGCGAGCTCTTGCCCGAGCCCGCCACGCCGGTGATCACCGTCAGCACCCCGAGTGGGATGTCGACGTCGACGTCGTGCAGGTTGTGGGTGCTCGCACCGCGGATCGCCAAGACCCCCGAAGCCGCCCGCACCGACGGCTTCACGGCAGCACGGTCGTCGAGGTGCCGGCCGGTCAGCGTGTCGCTCGCTCGAAGTCCGTCGACCGTGCCCTCGAAGACCACCTGACCGCCGGCCGCGCCGGCCCCGGGCCCGAGGTCGATGACATGATCACCGATCGCGATGGCTTCGGGCTTGTGCTCCACCACGAGCACCGTGTTGCCCTTGTCCCGCAGCC
Source organism: Microlunatus sp. (assembly GCA_036524985.1). Lineage (GTDB taxonomy): Bacteria > Actinomycetota > Actinomycetes > Propionibacteriales > Propionibacteriaceae > Microlunatus. The sequence continues at coordinate 2,173 of DATDBH010000088.1, forward strand.
TCAGCAACAGCTCGTTCATCCGCTGGATGTCGTGTGGGTGCAGGCCGATCGTCGGTTCGTCGAAGACGTACGTGACGTCGGTCAGGCTCGATCCGAGGTGCCGGATCATCTTGGTGCGCTGGGCCTCGCCGCCGGACAGCGTGCCCGCCGGACGGTCCAGGCTGAGGTAACCCAGACCGATCTCGACGAACGAGTCGAGAGTGTGGCGCAGCGCGCCGAGCAACGGTGCCACGGACGGCTCGTCGAGTCCCCCGACCCACTGAGCAAGATCACTGATCTGCATCGCGCACGCTTCCGCGATGTTGATCGTGTTGATCTTGGACGACCGGGCCGCCGCGCTCAGCCGGGTCCCGTCGCACTCGGGACAGGTCGCGAACGTGACCGCCCGCTCGACGAAGGTGCGGATGTGCGGCTGCATCGCCTCCACATCCTTGGCCAGGAAGGACTTCTGGATCGTCGGGATGAGCCCCGTGTAGGTCAGGTTGATGCCCTCGACCTTGATCTTGGTCGGCTCCTTGTAGAGCAGATCCTGGAGCTGTCTCTTGGTGTACTGGCGAATCGGCTTGTCCGGATCGAAGAACCCGCAGCCGCGGAAGATGCGGCCGTACCAGCCGTCCATGCTGTAGCCGGGGATCGTCAACGCACCCTCGTTCAGCGACAGGCTGTCGTCGTACAGCGCGGTCAGGTCGATGTCGCTGACCGAGCCGCGACCCTCGCACCGTGGACACATCCCGCCGGTGATGCTGAAGGTGCGTCGTTCCTTGATCGTCTGACCGGCTCGCTGGGTGGTGACCGCGCCGGCACCGCTGATCGACGCCACGTTGAACGAGAAGGCCTGCGGCGAGCCGATGTGTGGGGTGCCGAGTCGACTGAACAGGATCCGCAGCATCGCGTTCGTGTCGGTCGCGGTGCCGACCGTGGATCGGGGGTCGGCGCCCATCCGCTCCTGGTCGACGATGATCGCCGTCGTCAAGCCTTCCAGGACGTCGACGTCGGGCCGCGCCTGCGTCGGCATGAAGCCCTGCACGAAGGCGCTGTACGTCTCGTTGATCAGCCGCTGCGACTCGGCCGCGATGGTGCCGAAGACCAGCGAGCTCTTGCCCGAGCCGGACACTCCCGTGAAGACGGTCAGCTCCCGCTTGGGGATGTCGACGCTGATGTCCTTGAGGTTGTTGACGCGCGCTCCTACGACCCGGATCAGGTCGTGCCTCCGCGTCCGGCGTCGCTCCCCCGCTGGTTCGAGTTCAGTCCTGGTCCTGCTCATCTCACTCCGCCTGGGGCGCCTGCTGAATGCGGATCATGTTGCCGGCGGGATCACGAACCGCGCAGTCGCGCACGCCGTACGGCTGGTCGATCGGCTCCTGGACCACCTCGACGCCACTGGCCTGGAGGCGGTCGAAGGTGTCGTCCAGGTCCGCGGCGGCCAGGTTGAGGCCGGCGTAGGTGCCCTTCGCCATCATCTCGACGATCGTCCGGCGTTCCTCGTCGGTGATGCCGGGATCGACGGCCGGTGGGTGCAACACGATGGCGGTGCTCGGCTGACCGACCGGCCCGACCGTGATCCAGCGCATGCCCTCGTAGCCGACGTCGAGACGGACCTCGAAGCCGAGGGTGTCGCGATAGAAGGCCAGAGCGGCCTCCGGGTCGTCGTGCGGCAGGAAGCTGGAGTGAATGCTGATGTCCATGACGATCACGCTAGCGCCGACTCCCCCACTCATCCTTCTCGATTCCTGATCGGTCTGGTCACCTGCCTTTCCACGCAGGAGGGGATCCCCGCGGCAGCATCCACCTGCTGTTGTCGGTACACACCCGGTGACACGCCGACCAGCTCGGTGAAGCGGGTGGTGAAAGTGCCCAACGACGAGCAGCCCACCGTGAAGCAGACGTCGGTGACACTCAGGTCGCCGCGCCGCAGGAGCGCCATGGCTCGCTCGATCCTGCGGGTCATCAGGTACGTGTACGGAGGTTCGCCGTAGGCCAGCTTGAACTGCCGGCTCAGGTGGCCGGCGGACAGGTGCACCCCCCGGGCCAGTGCCTCGACGTCGAGCGGCTGGGCGTACTCGCGATCGATCCGGTCTCGGACGCGGCGCAGCAGCGCGAGGTCGCGCAGTCGCTGCTCATCGGAACCGGTCACGGCACCAGGACCTCGATGTCGCAGCGCCGCTGCGGCGCTCTCGCGAGCCGTGCGTCGGCGGTGACCAAGGGGACGGACAGCAGCTCGGCCAGCACCACGTACGCGGCGTCGTCAACGGTCAGGTTCTCGCGGAGCTTCCAGCACCGCCGGATCGGGTGACGGTGACCGGCCCGCTCCGGCGGTAGCTCGCAGAGGTCGTCCAGGTCGTCCAGGGCTCGCCGCACGGTCAGCTTCTTCACTCTGGCCATGGCGCCATTCTGGCGCCAGCGGCGCCGATGCACTACTGATCGGGCGGGCGGGTGCCGACCACGACGGTCGCGTCCCGATCGTCGTCGGCCACCACCGTCACGGACAGCCCGGCGGACCGCATCTCGGCCGCCGTGATCGCCGACTGTGCACGGCCGGCCTCGATCAACAGAGATCCCCCGGCCCGCAGCCATCCCGGCGCCTCCGCGATGATCCGCCGTTGGACGTCGACCCCATCGGCACCGCCGTCCAACGCGATCAGCGGTTCATGGTCACGGGCCTCACGTGGCATCAGCGCGATCGCGTCGGTGGGCACGTACGGCGCGTTCGCGACGATCAGGTCGACACGCCCGCGCAGCTCTGTCGGCAAGGGTTGGTAGAGGTCACCCACCAGCACGACTCCGGGCTCGACGACGTTGCGGCGGGCGTAGCCGACGGCCACCGGATCGATGTCGGCGACGTACAGCTCACTGACCCGTCCGTTGGACTGCAGCACCGCGGCCACGGCGGCCACACCACAACACAGCTCGACCACCACATCTCCGGCGGCCAACTCCGCCAGCGCCTGCTCGGCCAGGAGCTCGGTTCGGACCCGGGGCACGAACACACCCGGCCCGACCACCACCTGCCGGCCGCCGAACGCCACCCAGCCCAGCAGCTGCTCGAGCGGTTCGCCGGCCACCCGAGAGGCCACCAGTCGCTCGAGGACGCAGGCGTCCCCCGCTGCCGCCTCGACCAGGAGCGAGGCCTCGTCCTCGGCGAACACGCAGCCCGCCGCCCGCAGCCGTACGACCACGTCGACACAGCTCGACCACTCCCCCGTCCCGGGATCCACGGACGCGATCATGACCTCACTCTGCCTTCTGCGACGCCGGGGGCACAATGACCCCATGGCGACCTCCACCCCTCGTCGACCCCGCCCCTTGGTGGCCCTGCAGATCGAAGCGACCGTGTTGATGAGCCTGGCCATCGGCCAGGCCGGCTTGGCCGCCGGTTTCCTGGGTGGCGACGAGTGGCTGAAGCCGCTGCACGGCGCGAACGCGTACGCCCTGCTCACCCTGACCGGGCTCATGATCATCACCGCCGTCTTCTACCGCCGAGGCGGAGGACCCCGCTGGCCGGTGCTGGCGGGGGCGATCCTGCTCGCCGTCGAGACGCTGCAGCTGGTGCTGGCGCTCACCGAGGCGGTGGGACTGCACATCTTCTGTGGGGTGCTGTTCGTGGTGCTGGCCACACTGCTGACGTCCTACCTGTTCCGCCCCGGGTTCCTGCCCCGATCCGGCGCACCAGCTGTGCGAGGCTGAGCCAGTGCCAAAGCCAGGGGTGGTGGACAACGCCGTCTACGTCGACGGCTACCGGGTCGACTCGCCGCCGACGCTGGAACAGACCTACGACCTGCAGAAGCGCCGGGACGGACTGGCCTGGATCGGCCTCTACCGTCCCAGCGACACGATGATCCAGTCGGTGGCGCACGAGTTCGACCTGCACTACCTGATGGTCGAGGACGCGATCGTCGCCCATCAGCGTCCCAAGCTCGAGCGCTACGGCACGACCCTGTTCACGGTGCTCCGACCCGCCCGCTACCTCGACGCCGAGGAGGAGGTCGAGTTCGGTGAGTTGCACGTGATCACCGGCCCCGACTTCGTGGTCACCATCCGACACGCCGAGCGGCCCGATCTGGCTCGGGTGCGTCTTCGGCTGGAGAAGCACCCGGGGATGCTGATGCAGGGCCCGGAGGCCATCCTCTACAGCATCATCGACCAGGTCGTCGACGACTACTCCCCCGTCGTCGCCGGTCTGGAGAACGACATCGACGAGATCGAGCAGCAGCTCTTCGACGGCGATCCCGACGTCTCCCAGCGCATCTACCTGCTGATGAGCGAGGTGATGGACTTCCAGCGCGCGGTCAAGCCGCTGGTGGCGATGATGGACAACCTGGCCCGCGGCTTCGAGAAGTACCGGGTGGACATCGAGCTGCAGCGCAACTTGCGCGACGTCCAGGATCACGTGCTCCGGATCGTCGACCAGGTCGACACCTTCCGCACCCTGCTGCAGAACGCCCTGAGCGTGGACGCCACGCTGACCGCCCAGCGACAGAGCGAGGAGACCCGGCTGCTCACCCAGACCAGTCTGGAGCAGGGCGAGCAGATGAAACGGGTCTCGTCCTGGGCGGCCATCCTGTTCGCGCCGTCGCTGATCGGCGGCATCTACGGGATGAACTTCGTGCACATGCCCGAGCTCGAGTGGCGGTTCGGCTATCCGATGGCGATCGCCATGATGCTGGCTCTGGCGTTGATCCTGTTCACGATCTTCCGTCGCCGCGGCTGGTTGTAGCCGGCGATCAGTCGCCTTCGATCTCCTCCGCCACCACGACCATCGACTCCAACCACGGCGCCCCGAAGGCGGTGCTCATCGCCACGTCGGCGGCATCCCGCCCGACCCCGATCAGCACCCGACCCTTCCGCGGCATGTTGTTGCGCGGGTCGAACGTGTACCAGCGGTCGCCCAGCCACACCTGCATCCAGGCGGCGAAGTCCATCGGCGAGGGTTTGATGTCGACCTCGATCTCGGGCAGGTAGCCGAAGACGTAGCGGGCCGGGATGTTCATCGCCCGGCACAGCGAGACGGCGAGATGGGTGAAGTCGCGACAGACGCCGTAGCCCGACCGGTGCACGTCGGCGGCCGTGCTCCACGCCGTCGTCGTGCCGTACTGGAACGTCAGATGGTGATGGACGTAGTCACAGATCGCCTGTACCCGTCCGTAGCCCGGCGTCACCCCGCCGAACCGAGACCACGCCTCGTTGGCGAGCTCGTCGGGCAGGCAGAAGCGGCTGGGCAGCGTGTAGATCATCACGTCGTCGGGGAGCTCGTTCGGCGGGATCTCCGGGGCGTCGAGGTCGATCTCCTCGGTCGCGTCCGGCACCTCGGCCGTGGCCCGGAAGGTGATCTCCGAGCGACCCGCCGGCAGCATCATCCGGCGGCACCGGTTGCCGTAGATGTCGCGGTAGACCCGGGTCTGGATGGCCGGGTCGCTCACCCACTCCTCGTCCTTGATGGTGGCGATCTGGTCGAGCACCGGCTCCACCTGGAACACGGCGTGCACGGGCAGCTGAGACCACTGGATGAAGGTGCAGCCGAGGCTGAGGCGTCGGGTACCCATGATTCTCCCTTCGGGAGGCGGACAGTGCCGGTGCAGCAAGCGTGGCGTACTGTCGAGAACTGGCCGGAGGCGGGTGCCGGCTCGAGTGAACCGGCCGTTCGGCGCTGAAGCCCGCCTGCGGGTTTAAGAGGTAAACCGTACCGGAAATCAGCCGGCCAGACGGCCTGCCACGAAGCTGGCTCGATCGGCGGCCTGCCGTCCCGCGTCCCACCCGCGCCGGTCGTAGGTCCTGGTCGACGACTTCTCCGTCGTGTGCGGGAAGAGTCGTTCGTACTCGGCATCGACCACCTCCTCCTGCCGCCGCAGCACCGGCACCAGCTCCGATCCGTACGACGCCGTCGTCTCCGCGTCGGCGGCGCTCAGCCGTTCGCCGATCCGCACGGCGTACGACGTCAAGAACGACCGTCTGAACCGCGGCGACCGGTCGAACGACCCGGGCTGGGCCGTGCCGGCCTCGGCCATCGCGCGAGTCGATTGGATCAGCAACGACACGAACAGCAGCTCGACCTGGTCGACGTCGACCGGGGTGCCCACCACGGTGGCCATGGCGAGGTCCTCCATCCAGACGACCCTCGTCCGGTTGGCGCGACCGACGGCGGACAGGAGATGCACCTTCTCCAACGGATACGGACTGTCGATCAGCACTCGTCGACTGAGCACCTCGATGGAGTCGCCGTCACCGACGTGGAGCAGCGCTTCGTCGATCGCATGGCGGGTCATCATGGCCTGCGCCTTGGCCGACAGCGCCTCGGCCTCGGCTGCGAACTCGGTCGACTCGGCCTTGGCCAGAAGAGCGCGGATCGTGGTCAGCACCTTGTCGCGGTTCGGGCTCGGTTCGGCTCGGCTCGGCACCGCCCGGGGGGCCATCGGCGGATCGGCTCGCCAGGCGGACGGCGGTGGCAGCGTACGGGTCAACGGTGGGAGCTCGTTCAGCCGGGCGAGCAATCGGATCGCGCTGGCCCAAGCCGCCAGCGCCGGCAGGTTGGCCAGGACGAGCCGATCGACCGCCAGCCAGTCCTCTCGCGTGGACCAGACTCCGATGTCGGCCGCTCGGGCTCGATCGGCCGCGACCTCGAGCTGCTCCTGCCAGGCTTGCGGCGCCAGCGGGCCACGGTCGGATCGTCTGACCTGCTGCACCGCGAGATCCGCGGCCAGAGCGGACGTCCACTTGTCGATCCGGCCGGCCACGTGCATCAGATCGCGGGGCTGCCAGCCGCGCTCCCACAGGCCCTTCGCGCCGCTCAGCAGGCGAGAGCTGATCGCCCTGTCCAGCCGGTCGAGTGCCTCCGTCGGGAGGTCGCTCAGCTCGCGCCTGAGCAGGCGCGTGAAGCTGTTCTGGTTCGTCGTGGTCGCCGCCCAGTAGACCAGCCGGTCGAGGTGGGAGCCGACATGCTGGTCGAGGTCCTGCTCGCGGATTCGGTGCTCAGCGCGCTCCGCCGCCCGATCACGTTCCGCCGCCGACCTGCGGTCGTCCTGCTCGTCGCCCTGATCATCATGGGCACCACCGGGGAACCGTCGCAGGAGGTCCTCGAAGAGGCCCGCCTGCTCCGGTGCCGCTCGCGGAGGCGTCGGCCCGCGCCGGGTCCGATCCTTCTGCTTCGCGGCTCGTCGTTGGCGGCTGTTGCGTCCCATGCGCGGCATCCTGACAGCGCCCACCGACAGAACCCAGCCAGGCGCGCCGCCTGGGACGGGGGAGGCAGGAGTGATCGATCAGGTCTTCGCGTTCCTCGCCCAGGCGAAGCAGTAGACACCGAAGGCGGCGAAGCCGACGGCCATGGCGAGCAGCAGCGCCGTCCCGAAGGGCTGGTCGCGCAGCGTGCCCAGGGCAGCGTCCATCCCGCCGGCCTTCTTCGGATCGTGCGTGGCCGCTGCCCAGCAGAACAGCGCTCCGATCAGACCGAGCGCGATCCCCTTCGCGATCCAACCGATGGTGCCGAGCCTAACCACCCACGGCGCGACACCGCCCGCCAGATCGTTCGTGACGAACTTCTGGCGTACGCCCTTGACGATCTGACTGACACCCACGGCCACCACCGCGACCCCCACAGTGACCACGAGCACGCGACCGAACGGGACGCTCATCAAGCGGGCCGACAGGGTCTCCTCAGCCCCGCCGGAACCCGAGCTCGAGCCGGCTCCGGCGGCGATCCGGGCCGCGGTGATGCCGAGCACCAAGTAGACCAGCGCCTTGCCCGCCGCTCGGCCGCGGTTCTTGAGCTGGTCCTGGGCGTCGGCACCGGGCTTGCCGCCGACGACCTCCAGTCCCTGCCACAGCACGAGAGCCAGCAGCCCCACCGCCATCACCCACAGCAGTACCAGGCCGAAGGGCTGTTGTCCGAGCTCCTTCAGCGCCCCCGTGCTGGACGCCTCGCCGCCTCCCCCACCGCCGAGCGCCACCCGGGCGGAGATCCAAGCCAGGACCAGGTGGACGATGCCGTAGCTGACCAACCCGACGCTGACCAGCAGGTGGTAGCCACGACGGCTCGCGAGCTCGACAGAAGGCACGTGCCCATCCGACTACGTAGTAAACGTCTCGTCAACGTCTGATGCCCAACCGGTCAGGAAACGCTCGTGCGCTCGATCGGCAGCCGAACGGTCGAGAAACGCAGGAAGAACTGCACGAGTGGGCCGATGGCCAGTGCGTAGAGGACGGTGCCGACCCCGACCGTGCCGCCGAGGACCACCCCGATCGCCAGCACCGTCACCTCGAGGCCGATCCGCACCAGACGGAGACTGGCACCGGTCCGAGCGGCGAGCCCGGTCATCAGTCCGTCCCGGGGGCCGGGTCCGAGCTGGCTACCGATGTAGATGGCGCCCGCCATCCCGTTCAGCACCACGGCGCTGACCATCATCACGATGCGGCCGCCCAGCTGGTCGGGAGTCGGGATCAGCCACAGACCGAGGTCGGCGGCGACACCGATCACGACGACGTTGCTGATGGTGCCGAGCCCAGGCTTCTGCCGGAGGGGGATCCACAACAGCAGCACGACGGCGCCGACCACGATGGTCACGACACCGAAGCTCAGCGGGAGGTAGTGGCTCAGCCCCTGATGCAGCACGTCCCAGGGATCGAGCCCGAGGTCGGCCCGCACCAGCATGGCCATCGACAGACCGTAGAGCACCAGTCCACCGAGCAGCTGGGGCAGCCGCCGCCCGAGACGACCGGCGCGCAGCTGGGCCACCGGTCCGAGGGTGGTCAGGATGCTGCTCTGGGTCGTGGCGGTCACGCCCCCAGCATGGGACCGAAGATCGGGCCGTTCCAGGTCCACTCAGCACCAAGTGGACTTTCTTTGGATCGGAATCTGGCCGATGTGGCCACATCGGGACCACAATTGGCCTGTGATCGATGCGCGAGTGACGGCTCAGCAGCTCGTACGGCTGCTCGGTACGCATACCCTTACCCACCCCCGATACGAGGATCTGGCCGTGCGGATCCGGATGCTGCTCGTCGACGGTCGGCTGGCCGCCAGCACCCGGCTCCCCAGCGAGCGCAGCCTGGCCGACGGACTCGGACTGAGTCGGACCACGGTCGCGGCGGCGTACGCCCGGCTGCGGGACGCGGGCTTCGTCGAGGCGCGGCGCGGTTCCGGCCACGTCACGACCGGCCTGGTCGGGCTACCTACGACCATGGTGGCGTCCCCCGTGCCCGACGGTGTGGTCGGCCTGACGTTCGCGGCCGGTCCCGCCCCGACCCAGGTGGGCGAGGCGTTCGGTCGCGCCGTGGAGCGGATCTCTCCGCTGCTGGCCGGGCCCGGCTACCTGCCCGAGGGCTTGCCCGAGCTCCGCGCGCGGATCGCCGACCGGTACGAAGCCCGCGGCCTGCCGACGCGACCGGACCAGATCGTGGTGACCTCCGGGGCCGTCGCCGCCCTCAACGTGGTGCTCCGCACCGTGCTCAGCACGGGCGATCGTGTGGTCTGCGAGTCGCCGACCTATCCCGGGGCGGTCGATGCGATCCAGCGGGCCGGAGGTCGTGGCGTGCCGTGGCCGCTGACCGACGACGGTTGGGACCACGACCGGCTCGAGGTGGTGCTGCGCCAGTCCGCGCCGCGGCTGGCGTACCTGATCCCCGACTACCACAACCCCACCGGCCGACTGATGGCCGGCGACGACCGCGTGCGGATCGCTCGGCTGCTGCGTCGGCACGGGGTGCTACCGGTGATCGACGAGACCACGGCCGAGCTGCGGTTGGACGGTCCCGCGGAATCACCGTTCGCCTCGACCGCCGCCGACGCCATCACCATCGGGTCGGCCAGCAAGGCCTACTGGGGCGGGTTGCGGATCGGCTGGATCCGAGCGCCGCGAGAGCTCGTCCGACCGTTGGTGGAGCAACGGGCCATCCTCGATCTGGCGTCGCCGGTGTTCGAGCAGCTCGTGCTGGCCGACATCCTCACCGATCCCGGGCCGCTGCTGGCCGAGCAGCGCCTGCGGTTGTCCGCCCAACGGGATCGGCTCGTCGCCGATCTCGCCGAGCGGCTCCCCGACTGGCGGGTCCCGACCCCGCCCGGGGGCTTGGTGCTGTGGGTCGAGCTGCCCACCGAGTCCTCCACCCGGCTGGCGATGGCCGCGGAGCGTCACGGGGTGCTGCTCACCCCGGGGCCACGTTTCTTCCTCGGCGGCGGTGGCGAACGACACCTACGGCTGCCGTACACCCAGTCGGCGGACGTGGCCGACCGCGCGGTGGACCGCCTCGTCGCCGCCTGGAGCGATCAGGTCCGCGACCACCGGCCCATCTCCCCCTGGCTGTCCCTGACGGCGTGAGGCCGCGGCATCTCGCTCGGGATCGAGCCCGAGCGAGGACCGGTGGGAGCCCGGCTCAGCCCGTGGTCTCCGAGGCCGCGGCCTTCCGGGCCACCTTGAGCGCCCGCTTGGTCTCCCGTACGCGCTGCAGCGATTCGTCGTCGACGATGTCGGCGACCGAGCGAAAGACGCCGTCCTCGCCGTACGGGGCCGACGCATCGCGCCAGCCGAGTGGGATCACGCCGCGCTGCTTGCCCAGCAGAGCGGTGAAGATGGTCGCCTTCTCCTCCCCGAAGCCGGGAAGCGACTGCACCGCCGCCTTGACCTCGTCACCGCTGGAGGCGTCGACCCAGACATTCTCCGCGCGCCCCTCGTACTGCTCCACCAGCACGCGGCAGACCTGGTGCACCCGTTTGCCCATCGATCCCGGGAACCGATGGATCGCCGGCTTGGCCGCGCAGAGCGCCACGAACTCGTCCTCGGACATCGCGGCGATCGCGGACACGTCGAAGGAGCCGCCCATCCGTTCCGCGATCACCGCCGGACCACTGAACGCCTTCTCCATCGGCACCTGCTGATCCAGCACCATGCCGATCAGGAGAGCATTCAGATCCGAGTCGAGGAGAGCGTCCGCGGTGGCGTTGCCGGTCAGGTAGGTGGCCATGGCGGCCATTGTGGCTCAGGTGCCCGCCGGCACGCGCGCCCTGTTCAGGTGCGCCCAGGACCGATAACCTTTCCGCAAGGGCTGAAGGAGGTCTGTCATGCGTATCCGCGACATTCTCCACGCCAAGGGCTCCGACGTGGTGGTGATCGCGCCGGATTCCTCGGTGCGCGACCTGGTGGGACTGCTGCACGAGCACAACCTCGGCGCGGTGATCGTCTCCACCGACGGTCTCACCATGGCCGGCATCGTCTCCGAGCGCGATGTCGTCCGCCGACTGGCCACCGACGCCGACGTGCTCGCTGCCCCCGTGGCCGACGTGATGACCGAGGTGGTGCACACCTGCCATCCCGAGGACTCGGTGGAGTCGCTGATGTCCACCATGACCGATCACCGGATCCGGCACCTGCCCGTGCTCGACCCCGACGGTCATCTGGTCGGCATCATCAGCATCGGCGACGTGGTCAAGGCCACCATCACCACGCTCCAGTTCGAGCGCGACCGCCTGCAGGAGTACGTCAGCTCCTGACTGGAGGGGCGAGCGGGAGCCCGTCGCGAGCGGCCGCGAACAGGCGACGGACTCCGTCTGGACCCACGAGCGAGCAGACGCGCTTTTGTCTGCGAGTGGGGAGGGAAGACGGAGCCGGTGGAGCGCAGTGAGCAGGGAGGACGACAGCACAGCAAGGGATGAGCAATTGACACCGGATGCACTCCCTCCTAACGTGAGAGCGCTCTCACCCTGACGAGCTCGAAGATGAACACAAGGAGTGTGCTGATGGCCGAGCGCCGATTCGACGACCGCTTCCTCTTCGGGGCGGCGACCGCGGCCTTCCAGATCGAGGGGGCGAACCACACCGACGGTCGCACCGACTCGATCTGGGACGTGTTCTGTCGCGTCGACGGGGCGGTCATCAACGGCGACGACGGTTCCCTCGCCTGCGATCACTACCACCGGCACGGCGACGACGTGGCCCTGATGGCTGCCCTCGGCCTCCAGAGCTACCGGTTCTCCACCTCGTGGGCCCGGGTGCAGCCGGACGCCAAGGCCGCCAACCCCAAGGGCCTCGACTTCTACGCCAGGCTGGTCGACGAGCTGCTCGAGCACGACATCCTGCCCTGGCTCACGCTCTACCACTGGGACCTCCCCCAGACTCTGCAGGAGGACGGCGGTTGGGCCAACCGGGACACCGCCTACCGGTTCGCCGACTACGCGCACCTGGTCCACGACCGGCTGGGTGATCGGGTCAAGGTCTGGACCACCCTCAACGAACCGTGGTGCTCGGCCTTCCTGGGCTACGCGGCCGGCGCACACGCCCCCGGCATCCAGGATCCCCGGCAGAGCCTGGCGGCCGCCCACCACCTGATGCTCGGCCACGGACTCGTCGTGCAGCAGCTGCGAGCCGCCGACGAGAGCCTGAGGCTCGGCCTGACGTTGAACCTCACGCCCTACCGTCCGGGCGACCCTCACGCTGAGGCCGACCTCGAGGCCGTCCGCCAGCTGGACGGTCAGACCAACCGGATCTTCCTCGATCCGATCTTTCGCGGCCGCTACCCCGACGACGTGCTCGCCGATGTCGACGGGCTGGGCTTGGAGGAGGTGATCCGCGACGGTGATCTGGGGATCATCTCGACCCCGATCGACGTGCTCGGGGTGAACTACTACCAGGACGCCGTGGTCAGCGGGACCCCGACCGGACCCGTGACCGCCACCGAGGCACCGACGGACCGGGTGACAGGCTCGCCCTTCCCCGCCGTGCATGACGTCTACCCGGTCGAACAGGACGTGCCCCGCACCGACATGGGCTGGGTGATCTCCCCGGACGGTCTGCGACGACTGCTGCACCGCGTCCACGCCGAGTACGCCGGCCCGGTCGGCACCGATCTCTACGTGACCGAGAACGGTGTGGCCTTCGCCGACCGGGTGGCTCCAGACGGCAGCATCGACGACGCCGATCGGGTCGCCTATCTGCGGGCCCACCTCGACGCGATCCACCGGGCCGTCGCCGAGGGCGTACCGGTCAAGGGCTACTTCTACTGGTCCCTGATGGACAACTTCGAGTGGGCCTGGGGCTACGCCAAGCGGTTCGGCATCGTGAACGTCGACTACGAGACCCAGCGGCGCACCATCAAGGCGTCCGGCTGGGAGTACGCCAACATCATCGCCGCGCGCAGCCTCGATCACGCCGCCGTCGCCGCTGCGGTAGGACAGAGGTAGGACCGATGTCGGTGCAGGAGGCGGGGACGACCGTGGCGGACGACGAGAAGATCGAGATCGACACCGAGACCACACTCCCTCGCGCTCGGATGTCGGGTGCTCCCACGCTGGAGCTGGTGGCAGCGGAGTCGGGGGTCAGCCGGTCCACCGTGTCGCGGGTCGTCAACGGCTCCCCCAAGGTGCGCCCGGAGGTCGTCGACGCGGTCAACGCCGCGATCGAGCGTCTCAACTACGTGCCCAACCGGGCCGCCCGCTCGTTGGCCAGCCGGCAGACGTACGCGATCGCCCTGCTCGTCCCCGAGCGAGTGATGACGTTCTTCAACGACCCGTTCTTCGCCTCGGTGGTGCAGGGCATCACGACCGGCATGGAGGACAGCGACTACATCCTCAACCTGCTGGTCTCCAGCTCCGACCCCAGCCGCAAGACCCGGCGCTACCTGCGCGGCGGCAACGTCGACGGCGCCTTCGTGGTCTCCCACCATGCCGCCGACCGTGATCTGGCCGGCCTGTGCGACATCATGCCGGTGGTGTTCGGTGGTCGGCCGGCACTGGCCGATCTGGCGGCGTGCCACTACGTCGACATCGACAACGTGCACGGCGCCCGGACCGCCGTCGAGCACCTGGTCGGCGCCGGACGCCGGCGGATCGCGACCATCACGGGCCCGGGCGACATGCTGGCCGCGGTGGACCGTCGGAGCGGGTGGGTCGAGGGCCTGCGTCGGGCGGGACTACCCGCCGACGCCCTGGCCGTGGGCGACTTCACCAAGCTCGGCGGCGCCGAGGCCATGCGCGCGCTGCTGGCGGACTGGCCCGATCTGGACGCCGTGTTCGTGGCCAACGACCTGATGGCCCGGGGAGCCCTGCAGGTGCTGGCCGACGCCGGCCGGTCCGTGCCCGAGGACGTCGCGGTGGTCGGCTACGACGACAGCCCGGCCGCGACGTCGCTGAACCCCCAGCTGTCCACCGTGGCCCAGCCGTCGGAGCTGATGGGCCGTCGGATGGCCGAGCTGCTGCTGGCCCTGCTCGCCGGCGAGGAACCGCCGCAGCTCGACCTGCTGCCGACGACCCTGGTGCTGCGGCAGACCGGCTGATCACATGTTGATCATGTGACCGCTGATACCGTGGGCGACCTCCTTGAGGGCCTCGGACAGGGTCGGGTGCGCGTGCACCGTGCGAGCGACCTCCTCGGCGGTGAGCTCCCACTGCTGGGCCAGCACGAGCTCGGGCAGCAGCTCGGTCACCTCCGGGCCGATCATGTGCAGACCGACGATCTCGCCGTACTTCGCGTCCGCCACCAGCTTGACGAAGCCGGTGGCCTCGCCCAGTCCGTGCGCCTTGCCGTTGGCGGTGAACGGGAACTTGGCCGTCTTGACCTCGTAGCCCTTGTCCTTGGCCTGCTGCTCGGTGTAGCCGAACGAGCCGATCTGGGGCTGACAGTAGGTCGCCCGCGGGATCATGTCGTAGTTGACCGGCATGGTCTCGGCCCCGGCGATCGTCTCGGACGCGACCACACCCTGCGCCTCGGCGGTGTGCGCGAGCAGCAGCTTGCCGGTGCAGTCGCCGATGGCGTAGATGCCGGGCACGTTGGTGCGCATGTAGTCGTCGATGGCGACGGCGCCGCGATCGGTCAGCTCCACGCCGGTGTTCTCCAGGCCGTAGCCAGTGGTCCGCGGGGCGAAGCCGATGGCCTGCATGACCTTGTCTGCCTCCAGCACGGATGAGTCCCCGCCCTTGGCCGGCGAGACAGTCACCTTGACCTTGTCACCGGTGTCCTCGATCGCCTCGACCTTGGTGCTGGTGAGGACCTTGACGCCCAGCTTCTTGTACGCCTTCGCCAGCTCGGCGCTGATCTCGGGGTCCTCCAGCGGAACCATCCGGTCGAGGAACTCCACGATGGTCACGTCGACACCGTAGTTGGCCAGCACGTACGCGAACTCCACGCCGATCGCGCCGGAGCCGGCGATGATGATCGACTTCGGCAGCTCCTCGGTCATGATCTGCTCTTCGTAGGTGACCACCCGGTCGCTCAGCGAGGTGCCGGGGAGCAGGCGGGTGGTGGCACCCACCGACACGATGCAGTTGTCGA
The DNA here is from genome assembly GCA_036524985.1 of Microlunatus sp. GTDB lineage: Bacteria > Actinomycetota > Actinomycetes > Propionibacteriales > Propionibacteriaceae > Microlunatus. Next base: position 17,415 of record DATDBH010000088.1, read on the forward strand.
AGGTGACCTCGGTGGTGCCCTTCGG
>DATDBH010000089.1:0-3059 GCA_036524985.1 Microlunatus sp.
CCGCTGGTGCAGAAGCGGATCGTGCACCTGGCCCGGGAGAACGCCCGCCCGGTCATCGTGGCCACCCAGATGCTGGACTCGATGATCGAGCACTCCCGGCCGACCCGGGCCGAGGCGTCCGACGTCGCCAACGCCGTCCTCGACGGCACCGACGCGGTCATGCTGTCCGGCGAGACATCCGTGGGCAAGTACCCGATCGACGCCGTCCGGACCATGGGCCGGATCATCCAGGCCGCCGAACGAGCGACCGCGAAAACCCCGCCGATCGGCCACATCCCGCACACCCAGCAGGGCGTGATCGCGGTCGCCGCCAAGGACATCGCCGAACGACTGGACGCGAAGGCGCTGGTGGCCTTCACCAACTCCGGGGAAACCGTCCGGCGCCTGGCGCGCCTGCATTCGGAGCTGCCGCTGCTCGCGTTCACCCCCCACGAAGCCATCCGCAACCAGCTCGCCCTCACCTGGGGTGTGCACACCCTGGTCACCCCCGCGGTGGACACCATCGACGAGCTGTTCGACCAGGTCGACCAGGCCGTCCTCGCCCTGCCCGGGTACGAGGTGAACGACATGGTCGTCGTGGTCGCCGGATCGTCGTCCCGAAGCACCGCCCGCACCAGTCTCATCCGGGTCCACCGACTCGGACACCGCGGCTGAACCGCACCCATTCCAGAAGGTGGTGAATCATGAGACTCGCCCGGATAGCCGGCGACGACGGGCCCCGACCGGTGGTCCAGGACGGCCGCTACTGGCGTGAAGTCGTCGACCCGTTCGCCGACGACCTGGCCTACACCGGCCGCGACTACCCGCTGGATGACGTCCGGTTGCTCGCACCGGTGCAGCCGGTCGTGGTGGTCGGTCTGACGCACGGCGGATCCCGCGACGACCGGCCGCCGCAGCCGCAGGCCTTCACCAAGTCCGCCCGGACCGTCACCGGCCCCGGCGGCGCCGTCACCGTGGACGACGACCTCGGCCAGGTCAACATCGAAACCGAGCTCGCCATCGTCATCCGCCGCAGCTGCCGCCGCCTCACCGTCGACACCGCGCTGGACGCCGTCCTGGGCTACACCATCGCCAACGACGTCACCCTGGCCGACCAGATGCCGCTGGACCGGACCATGACCCAGGCCAAGAACGGTGACGGGTTCACCCCGCTCGGCCCGTGGATCGAAACCGACCTCGACCCACGGTCGCTGTCGATGAGCACCCAGGTCAACGGCGCCACCATCGCCACCGCCTCCACCGCGCAACTGGCCTGGACCGTGGCCGAACAACTGGCCTACCTGACCCAGTACCTGCGCCTCGGCCCGGGGGACGTCGTGCTCACCGGCTGCCCCGGCACCTTCGCACCTGTCAAACCCGGTGACCAAGCAGTCGTCGCGATCGACGGGATCGGGGAGCTGAGCAACCCCATCCGCACGTTCCCGATGAACCCATGATGGGCTCGAACCTCCACAGAAGGGCCGAACATGCCGAACCTGTCCGCCCAGCCGGCAGAGTCCGCCCGGCCGAGTTCGTCGAGGGTCGGGTGAGGACATGGACGCCCGGCAACTGAGGTTCTTCCTCGCGATCATCGACTACGGCGGGTTCAGTCGGGCCGCGGAACAACTACTGATTGCCCAACCCTCGCTCTCCCAGGCCATGGCCGGACTGGAACGCGAACTCGGAGTGCCGCTGTTCCACCGCGTCGGGCGCGGCGTCGTGCCCAGCGACGCAGCGGAACGCCTCATCGGGCCCGCCCGTCAAGTTCTCCGGGACCTGGCCGCCGCCCAATCGGCCATCGACGCGGTCAAAGGCATCACCACCGGCGCCGTCGAGATCACCAGCATGCCCTCGCCGGCCGTGGAACCACTGACCACGATCATGACCGACTTCGTCCGGGAGCATCCCGACATCACCCTCAGCGTCGCGGCCGCCTTCGAACCGGAAGATGTCCTGCACGCCGTCCGTACCGGCGAGGTCGAAATCGGCCTCCTCGGCGCCCCCATGCCGGTCAAAGCGGCCGACCTGCGCGTCCTGCCGATCGAGGACCAGGAACTGGTCCTGATCACCACCGGCAACGGATCGCTGGCCGCTGCCGACACGATCGCCCGAACCGATCTCACCGGCCACGGGCTAATCGTGGCTCCCAAAGGCTCCCTGATGCGTGCCCTGATCGATGACGTGCTCTCCAGCGGCGTCCAGGCCAAAGTCGTCGCCGAGGTCGCCCACCGAACCTCGATCCTGCCGCTGGTGCTGGCCGGCGTCGCCGACGCCGTCCTCCCGGCCGGATGGTCGAGCCTGGCCCGCACGGCGGGCGCCCGAGTCGTCAAGATCCAACCGCCGTCCTACCTGCACATCGCCATGGTCACCCGAACCACCCGACTCACTCCGGCCGCCGCGGCATTCCTCCACGCCGCAGAGTCATACGCGGAGCACGCCGGCGACCGCTGAACCATCGAGCGCCGCGTTCCAAGGTCGTCCAGGCTCCAGCCGCGCCCATCCCGTAAGCGGGCCACTTACGGCACGCTCGACGCATGTCCCGGTCAGGGATCCTCAAACGGCATCCTTGCTCGCGACGCGGCGCTGGCTTGCCTGACCAACGCAGCAAGATCACCAAACCGCCCAGATCCGTTCCGTTGCTACGGCGACCCGGGCTCGGCATCGCCACGCACGCAGCCCACCGTCCATACCTGAACATGCGCCGATCAGCCCGCAGCAGGCTCGCAACGCCGTGGACTCGTTCAACAACTCGTTCAACAACCGGTAGGCTCGGCATCGGTTGCTGAACAGGTTTGCTGAACGAGGGCAGTCGTCGTGGCGTTGGTAGGACTGGTGCGCGTCAGCACGAGCAAGCAGGAGACCGCCCGGCAACACGACGCGCTCGACGGGCTGTGCGTGAAGGTGTTCGAGGAGAAGATCAGCGGCAGCCTCGCCGTCGACGCCCGGCCCACGCTCGCCGCCGCGATCGACTACCTGCGCCCTGGCGACATGCTCACCGTGCAGGAGGTCGACCGACTCGGCCGTAACCTGCTCGAAGGCCTGCTCGTACTCAACGACCTGTTCTCCCGCGGCATTGCGGT
>DATDBH010000090.1:0-11237 GCA_036524985.1 Microlunatus sp.
AGCGTGGCGAACCAGCTAGAAGGAGCCTCAGTGGCCAAGGCCAAGTTCCAGCGGACTAAGCCGCACGTCAACATCGGCACCATCGGGCACATCGACCACGGCAAGACCACGCTGACCGCGGCGATCACCAAGGTGCTGCACGACAAGTACCCGACTCTGAACGAGGCTTCGGCCTTCGATCAGATCGACAAGGCGCCCGAGGAGCGTCAGCGCGGCATCACGATCTCCATCGCGCACGTCGAGTACCAGACCGAGGCGCGCCACTACGCGCACGTCGACTGCCCGGGTCACGCCGACTACATCAAGAACATGATCACCGGTGCGGCCCAGATGGACGGTGCGATCCTCGTCGTCGCCGCCACCGACGGCCCGATGCCGCAGACCCGTGAGCACGTGCTGCTGGCCCGTCAGGTCGGTGTGCCGGCGATCGTCGTCGCCCAGAACAAGTGCGACATGGTCGACGACGAAGAGATCCTGGAGCTCGTCGAGCTCGAGGTCCGCGAGCTGCTCAGCGAGTACGAGTACGACGGCGACGACATCCCGGTCGTCAAGGTCGCCGCGTTCCCGGCCCTGAACGGCGACGCCACCTGGGGCGAGTCGATCATCGAGCTGATGGATGCGGTCGACACGCACATCCCGCAGCCCGTGCGTGAGATCGACAAGCCGTTCCTGATGCCGGTGGAGGATGTCTTCACCATCACCGGTCGCGGCACCGTCATCACCGGTCGGATCGAGCGTGGCGTCGTCAAGGTCAACGAGACCGTTGACATCATCGGCATCCGCGAGGCCAAGCAGACCACCACGGTCACCGGCGTCGAGATGTTCCGCAAGCTCCTCGACGAGGGTCGCGCGGGCGAGAACGTAGGCCTGCTCCTGCGTGGCATCAAGCGCGAGGACGTCGAGCGCGGCATGGTCGTGATCAAGCCGGGCACGACCACTCCGCACACCGAGTTCGAGGCGCGTGTCTACATCCTCTCCAAGGAGGAGGGCGGCCGTCACACGCCGTTCTTCAACAACTACCGCCCGCAGTTCTACTTCCGTACCACGGATGTGACGGGCGTGGTGAACCTCCCCGAGGGCACCGACATGGTGATGCCGGGCGACAACACGGACATGTCCGTGTCGTTGATCCAGCCGATCGCCATGGAGGAGGAGCTGAAGTTCGCCATTCGCGAGGGTGGCCGTACCGTCGGCGCCGGCCGGGTCACCAAGATCCTCAAGTGATCGAGGTCTGACCAGGCACCCAGCCTGAAGCCACCAACGACAGGGCCCCGCACCGCAAGGGTGTGGGGCCCTGCCGCGTCCCAGACACCAACTCCGCTGGGGTTTGAACCCGAGCGGAGTTGGTCGGGGTTGGCATGTTCCGAACTTCGCTGGGGTTTGAACCCGAGCGGAGTTGGTCGGGATGATCAGGTGAGCCCGCGAGCGTGGGCCCGGTCGAAGGCCGCCCGGACGCGACGGGCGATCTCGTCTCCCTCCCCGAGCTGCGGCCAGCCCCAACGAGCGACCTCCCAACCGGCCAGCCGGATCCGGTCCTCCCGGTTGTCCTGGGCTTCTCGTACGTCAGCCACCGACTGGCCCGGCCTGAGCAGGGCTCCGTACTTGATCGCACCGTCGAACTCGCCGACCGTCTTCTGTTCCTCCCAGGCGAAGTCGACACGGGCGACGAACTCCCCGTGCTGATCGAGGATCACTCGCTGCAGCTCAGGGGCGGGAATCCTTTCCTGGTCCAGTTTGACTCGACTGGCCGATTCCCCGGCACTCTCGCTCCGGATGTCGAGGAAGTCGGCCATCAGTCGTGCGTTGCACACCCCCGGCCATCGCTTCATCGACCTCAGGGTGCTCTGGAGGTCGCCGGAGTCGAGGCCGCGGCGAAGTGCCTGATCGCCCATCGCCACACTCTCCATCAAGGGGGTCAGACGCCCGAGGTCGGCGACTGTTCGGGCGAGCGTGGTGACCTCCCGCCCGTCGATCACGGTCACGTCCCGAGGGGTCAGCGGGGACTTGTGCACGTGGACGTGGGCGCGACACTGGCTGCCCGCATTGCCGTCGCGCATGACATGGACCGCGTTCAACGCATGGCGCCAGATCGGTAGATCGTGGAGCACAGCAGCGGAGCCGAGGCACAGCACCGAACCGCGGTCGACCTGCTGCATCGTCACCTCGATCAGTCGGCGATGGGCCAGGTACCCGCCGGGATCCTCCTCGTCGGGGTCGATCGGACCCAGCAGATAGCCGCCGCGTCGTATCGGCGTCAGCGTGCCAGCCCGCACGAGCGACTTCAGTTCCTGCCTGGTGAGCCCCTGGGAAACCAGCGATGACGTCGTGATGATCGAATCCATGCTCAGACCTCAACAGCATGAAGCTCGCCTTGGCCAGTATGCGCTGTGGATAACCGGGCGAGCTGTGGACAACTGACTGGTCCCCGACTTCGCTTGGGTTTGAACCCGAGCGCAGTCTGTGGTTCGCGGTACCGACCCCGACTTCGCTTGGGTTTGAACCCGAGCGGAGTTCGGTGAGGGGTATCGGGTCAGCGGGTGAGGAGGGCGACGGGGAGGTGGGTGAGGAGGTCGGCCAGGGGGACGGGGCCGGCATGCGCGCGGCCGGTCAGCTGGTCCGTCCAGGTTCCGTCCAACTCCAGCGCCGTGTCACCCCAGCCGCCGGAGCGGGCGAGTCCGATCGGCAGCCGGGTGGCGACGCTCAGCGCACCCCCACGGTCGTACGCGATCGCGTGGCCCGCCGCCGGTCCCGTCACCGGCACCGGCGTGTAGGAGCCGAAGAGCTCGGGGCGGTCGCGGCGCAGGCGGAGGGCCGTGGTCGTCACCCAGAGCTTCGCCGCGCCGGAGGCGTCGACCGGGGGAGCGCCCGTCAACGACGCCAGCAGCGCCCTTCGCTCCCCGAAGTCGACCGGCCGTCGGTTGTCGGGGTCGACCAGCGAGTCCTCCCAGAGCTCGGTGCCCTGGTAGACGTCGGGGACACCCGGCATCGTGAGCTGGACCAGCTTCTGGCCGAGGGCGTTGGACCAGCCGGGCTGCTCGACCAGCGCCAGCAGACGCTGCCACGCGTCCAGCACACCGGTGTCGTCGTACGCGAGGTCGATCGCCGACTGGACGATGCTCTCGTACTCCTCGTTCACCGCTGTCCAGCCGGTCTCCTGGCTGGCCTCTCGCATCGCCTTCTCCGCGTACGCGTGCAGCCGCTCCCGGTCCTCGACCGGACCCACCCCGACCAGTGTCTGGGCGAGGAAGTAGGCGAACGCGCGGTTGGGGATCTGCGAACGCGACACGAAGGCGCTCGCGAACTGCTCCCACTCCTCGCCGAGCTCGGCCAGCACCGCCAGCCGGGCGCGAATGTCCTCACCGCGCTTGGTGTCGTGGGTGGACAGCGAGGTCATGGACAGCGGCTGCCGAGCCTGACGTGCCTGCTGGAGCGTGTGGAAGTCCGCCAACCCGATGCCGAACTCGCCGGCGTCGGCGCCGACCTCGTTGAGCGCGATGAACCGCGCGTACCGGTAGAAGGCAGTGTCCTCGGTGCCCTTCGCCATGGTCGCGCCGCTCAGCTGCTGGAACCGCCGCGCGAGCTCGTCCGACGGATCGTGCAGGCGCGGCGACAGACCCGCGAACGTCGAGCTCAGCTCGGGTCGCCGCTGCTCGGCGAGCATCAGGGCCCGGTCCAGGTCGGCCACCCCGTCGGGGAGATAGGACCGGTAGACGGCGAAGGCCACCGCCACCTCGGCGATCACCGCGGCCGCATCGTCGATCTCCGGCGCCAGCGCGGCGATCCGTTCGACCTCGGCGACCAAGAGCTCGTCGACGATCATCCGCTTGCCCCGCTCGACCTGCTCGGCGCTGGTCAGCAGGTCACCGGTCAGGCGCTGATAGCGCTCCGTCGCCTCGGCCTCGCTCGCGACGTCGACGAAGACCCCGTTCACCTCGCGCATCGCGTCGTACCCGGTGGTGCCGGCGACCGGCCAGTCCGGCAGCCGCTCACCAGGCTCCAGGATCTTCTCCACGGTGATCCACGCCTCGGGAGCGAGGTGCGCGAGCCGCTCCTGGTACTCGCCGGGATCGACCAGGCCGTCGGGATGATCGACCCGCAGCCCGGCGACTCCCTCGGTGATCATGGTCGCGATCCGCCGGTGGGTGGCCTCGAACACCACCGGATCCTCCTGCCGGACCCCGGCCAGGGTGGTGACCACGAAGAAGCGACGGTAGTTCAGCTCCTCGTCGCCGCGGGAGTGGTGCACCAGGCGGTAGTGCTGGCGCTCGTGCACGGCGGTCGGGTCGTCGCCGGGGCTCCAGGTCCCGGGCGCGAGCGGGAAGCGGTGCTCGTAGTAGGTCAGCTCGCCGTCCTCGACGGACAGCACCGCGTCGTCGCCCAGCACCGGCACGGTGATCGGGCGGCTCCAGTCGATGTCGAACCAGTCCGCGTACCTCGACGCCTGCCCGTTCCTCAGCACGTCCCACCAGTACGGGTTCTCGCGGGCGACGCTGATGCCGAGGTGGTTGGGCACGATGTCGACCACGACCTGCAGACCGGCCTGGGCGGCGGTCGCCAGCACGGCGGCCCACCCCTGCTCACCGCCCCGGTCGGTGTCGATCCGGAGGGGATCGGTGGTGTCGTACCCGTGGGCCGAGCCGGTGGTCGACTGGAGGACGGGCGACAGGTAGAGCGCACCGACGCCGAGATCGCGCAGATAGCCGACCACCGCGGCGGCGTCGGGCAAGGTGAAGCCCTTGCTGATCTGGAGCCGGTACGTGGAGGTGGGCGGCATCACCATCGAAGGCTAGCCGCCGGTCTCGCCCGTGCGGGGCGGAGGGGCGTCCGGCAGGTCGGCGGCCAGGTGCAGCTCGACGTGCCCGGAACGACGCGGATCGGCGCCGCCACCGAGCCAGCTGAGGGCGGACACTCCTCCGAAGTAGGGATCGGGCGCCTCGGCCACGCTGACCTCGTCACCGTCGGCGGCCAGCGCCCGCTGCACCTCAGCGGAGAAGCCGGGCTCCAGTCGAACGGCTCCGGGGACGGCGTTCAGACGGGGAGCGTCGATGGCCACCTGGGGAGGGGTGTGCTCGAGCATCCGGAGCATGCACTGCACCAGGGCGGAGCGGATCCGGCTGCCGCCGGCCGCGCCGGCCGCCACCACGGGCCGACCGCTCGCGTCGATGGCCAGCATCGGCGACATGTTCGATCCCATCCGCATGCCCGGGGCGACACCGTCGCGGACGAGCTCGCCCTCGCCGAGCATCGAGTTGAGGTGGACCCCGAAGTCCGGCACCCACACGCCGGAGCCGAGGCCGAGACTCGTGGTCACCGCGCACACGTTCCCGTCGGCGTCGGCAGCCACCAGGTTGGTGGTCTCGGACCGCCGGTCCGGCGCGCGCAGGGCGAGCACCAGACCGCGGGCGGCGGCGGGAGAGGTGAGCGGGTCGCCGGGCATGGTGGCGGCGGCGGCCTGCATGGTGCCGAGCACGTCGTCGAGGTCGTTGCCCCGGGCCAGCACGCCGAAGCCGTGCACCCCGACGCGTCGCGGCCGGCTCTCGATCACCTGATAGCTCTCCAGGTCCCGGGCCTCCATCGCCGAGGTGTCGCCGAGGACCTCCAGCATCGCGCGGGCGTACTCGCCGCGGTAGAAGGCCTCCGGCTCCGCAGCCAACAGGTCGTACGCCTGCGGATGAGCCGGGTGAGCGATCAGGTCGCCGGCCTGGAGGGCGGAGCCGTCCGGGCGGCTGTAGACCGAGATCCCGTCCGAGACGTGGAAGGCGGGGGACACCTTGGGCAGCAGGTCGGCGTGGGTGCTCGGGAAGACCGAACCGAGGGAGGCGTCGCGCCCGGGAGCCACCACCTCGGCCCACGGCAGCCGTCCCCACCGCCGCCACAGGTGGAGGACACCGGCGGGGATGCCGGGCACGGCCACCGTCGGCGGCCCGATCTCGTACGGGAGCGCCTGACCGACGAACACGACCTCGATCGGCTGTCCGCGTCCGGGCGCCCGGCCACCGAGGCCCGGGATCGACACGAAGAAGTCGACGCAGCGGATCTGTCCGGTCGCGGCCTCGTAGTGGATGGCGAAGCCGCCGCCGCCGAGCCCGGTGAACAGGGTCTCGGCCGCGCAGCTGGTCAACACCATCGCGACCGCGGCGTCGGCCGCCGAGCCGCCGGCGGCCAGGATGTCGCCACCGGCCTGGGCGGTGGCCGGGTGGCCGGCGGCCACACCCGCGGTGATCGTCACGAGGTCACCCTAGGCCCGTGAGCGGAAAGGCGGTGCGCCCGCCGTGCGGAAGCGATGACACCTGTCACGGTCAGGTGATGACGCTCGGCCGAGATGTCGACGGGTCATGAGAACCAGACTTCTTCCCATGGTTCCCACGCGCATAGACCCGACCAGCGCCGCACCGACCACCGAGCCGTTGCGGTCGCCCGGCCCTCACCCTCCCGCCATCCTGCTCGACGGCCTGCACAAGTCGTACGGTCCGGTGCGCGCGGTCGACGGTCTCGACCTGACCATCGCGCCCGGTGAGATCGTCGCCGTGCTCGGGCCCAACGGCGCGGGCAAGTCCACCACCACCGAGATGATCACCGGTCTGACCGACCCGGACCGTGGTCACATCGAGGTGTTCGGCCGTCCACCGCGCGAAGCGGTCCGCCGAGGGCTGGTCGGCGCGATGCTGCAGGCGGGCGCGTTGCTCCACGAAGCCACCGTCATCGACGTGTTGCGGCTGATGCGCGGTCTGCACGCCCATCCGCTGCCATTGGACGAGGTGATCGAGCGCGCCGATCTCGGCTCCTTCGTGAAGACCAAGACCGAGAAGCTGTCGGGTGGCCAGGCTCAGCGACTGCGGTACGCCCTGGCGATCATGGCGGACCCGCAGCTGCTCATCCTGGACGAGCCGACGGTCGGGATGGACGTGGAGATCCGGCGGGCGTTCTGGGCCTCCATGCGGGAGTTCATCGCCGGTGGGCGGACCGTGCTGTTCGCCACCCACTACCTCGACGAGGCGGACGCCGAGGCGGACCGGATCGTGGTCCTGGCCCGCGGCCGGCTGATCGCCGACGGCACCCCGTCCATGATCAAGAGCCGGGTCGCCGACCGGACCATCACGCTGGCCGACCATGGGGTCGGGCTCGCCGACCTCACCGGCCTGCCGGCCGTCGTCGGGGCCGAGCGGTCCGGCAGCCGGCTGGTGCTGCGGACGACCGACTCCGACACCACCCTGCGGGCGTTGATCAGCCGCTATCCGGCGGCGGCCGACATCGAGGTCGTCTCCGCGAGTCTCGAGGACGCCTTCCTGACCTTGACCCACGACGCTCCCGAGGAGCTCTCATGACCACCCTGACCACCGGCACCGCTGCTGGCACTCGTCGCTCCCACCACTGGCCGGCACCTCTGCACTACGCGGTGCACAGCACCTTCCTGACGCTCAAGAACTTCGCCTTCGTGGTGTTCGCGGTGGGCCTGCCGCTGGTGCTCTACGTCGTGTTCAGCCAGACCTTCACGGCCAACGCCGGCCCGGACGCCGGGCTGGTCTCGGCGATGATCATGGTCTCGATGGCGGCGTACGGTGCGCTCGGTGCGGCCATGAGCGGCGGGGCGCAGCTGGCCACCGAACGCCGGTCGGGGTGGTTCCGTCAGCTGAGCGTCACCACGCTCGCGCCACGGGAGTTCCTGCTGGCCAAGGCGGGCGTGATCATGGTCCTGGTGCTCCCGTCGCTGCTGCTGGTCTTCGGTGCCGGTTTCCTGATCGGCGGCGTACGGATGCCGCCGAGTGTCTGGCTCGCCTCGCTGGCCTTGATGTGGCTGGCGCTCATCCCGCTGGCCGTCCTCGGCATCGTGATCGGACTGTGGGTGAAGGCCGAGGCGGTCGGCGGTGTGACGACCCTGGTGCTGCTCCTGCTGGCCATGCTGGGCGGCCTCTGGCTGCCGATCGAGATGATGCCGCCCCTCGCCCAGACCCTCGCGCAGATCCTGCCGTCCTACTGGCTGGCCGAGTTCGGCCGCTGGCCGATGCTGCCGGACACCCCCTTCCCCTGGACGGGGGTGCTGGTGTTGCTGGCGTGGACCATTGGACTTACCGTGCTGGGAGCACTGGGTTTTCGACGGGCCACGGCCAGCAGCAAGCGGTGAGCTCGCGCCGCGAGCTGGGAGGGGGTGTTCCGGTGTCGGATCCGGCGGAGCGGAGGACGATCTGGTCGATCTTCCGCCCCGACTACACGGTCGCCTGCGACGACCCCGAGGCCGCCCCGGCCCGGCACTACGGGCCCGACGGCGCCCCGCCCTTCACCCTTCGCCGCGCGGTCCAGAACAAGGTCTGGATCTACGGCTTCGGACTGATCTTCCTGCTGTTCGCGATCGCGGCCATCCCGGAGGACGACCCGTCACCGGCCGAGCTGATCTGGCGGATCCTGCTGGTGGTGGCACTCGCCGTCGGGTATCTGGCCACGGCCTGGATCGCCGACTGCTCGCTGCGCACCCGTTGGCTCTACCTGGTCGGCTACGCGGGCCTGTTGCTCGTCAGCCATCCGACCTGGGGCTGGGCGCTGGTGGGGTACGGCGCGTACGTGGCCATCATGATGGCGAGCCTGTTGCCGTGGCGACAGTCGCGGATCGCCGTCGTCGTGCTGGGTCTGCTGATCGCCGCGACCATCCCGTTCGGCGGTGGAGAGACGGCGATCTACATCAGCGTGGTCGCGGCCGGTGCGGGTCTGGCCACCGCGGCCGGCATGGAGGCGGGGGCGGCGCAGGGCCGGCTGCAGCGGGCCGAGCAGCGGGTGAACACCTTGAGCGTGGCGGCGGAGCGCGAACGGATCGGTCGCGATCTGCACGACATCCTGGGTCACTCGTTGACCGCCATCTCGATCAAGGCCGGGTTGGCGGCCCGACTGGTCGACATCGATCCGGCCGCGGCGAAGGCACAGATCGCCGAGATCGAGCAGGTGTCGCGGCAGGCCCTGGCCGACGTTCGCACCACGGCCTCCGGTATGCAGCAGGTGCGGCTGGCCACGGAGATCGCCAGTGCCCGCTCGGTGCTGCTGGCTGCCGGGATCGAGTCGCGGATACCGACTGCTCTCCCGCCGCTGAGCGACGAGGTGAGTGAGCTGATGGGCTACGTGGTCCGCGAGGCGGTCACCAACGTGGTCCGTCACAGCCGCGCCGGCATCTGCACCGTCGCCGTGGAGCCGTCGGCGGTCGAGGTCCGCGACGACGGTCGTGGGCTCACCTCTGCGGTCCACTCAGGCTCCGGGCTGGTGGGCCTGCGCACCCGGGTGGAAGCCGCCGGGGGAACCCTGCAGGTCGGACCGGGGGAGGGCGGCGGAACCCTCGTACGAGCGGTGGTGCTCGCGAGCGAACCAGACGTGACGGGATCGCGGCATCCGGTGGTGACCACCCCGTGAGCGGTACGAGTCCCGTGATCACCGTGCTGCTCGCCGACGACCAGGCGATGATCCGGCAGGCGTTCAGCGCGCTGCTCCAGCTCGAGACCGACATCCGGGTCGTCGGTCAGGCCGGCGACGTCGCGGAGACGGTGCGCCAGGTCGACGAGACCAGACCCGAGGTCGTGTTGCTCGACGTGCAGATGCCCTCGCCGCAGGACAGCGGGGCGGACGGGATCGACGCCTGCGCGGCCATCATGGCCACGCACCCGGCGACCCGGGTGATCATCCTGACCACCTTCGGCCGGCCCGGCTACCTGCGTCGGGCGATGGAGGCGGGGGCGGTGGGCTACATGGTCAAGGACGCGCCCGCCGAGCAGCTGATCGACGGGATCCGTCGGGTGCACCAGGGCCTGCGGGTGGTCGACCCGACCCTGGCGGCGGCCAGCCTGTCGATCGGCGCCTCGCCGCTGACGACCAGGGAGATCGAGGTGCTGTCGGCGGCGTCCTCGGGGGCGTCGACCAGTGCGATCGCGGGACGGCTGTTCCTGTCCGAGGGCACCGTGCGCAATCATCTGTCCTCGGCCATGGGCAAGGTCGGCGCCGGGAGTCGCGCCGAGGCCGTCCGGATCGCGACCGAGTACGGCTGGCTCGCCTGATCCACGGCGCTGGAGCGACGCCACCCGCGGAATCCACTGCGCTGAGGCGTGCGCGGGCGGTTTCCTAGGATCGGGGTGTGAACTCGGCGGCAGATCGTCCCTGGCGGCCCCTGGCCACCGGCGCGGTGGTCGAGGGTGCCGGGCTCGCCGCGGCCGGGGGAGTGGGCCTGCTGCTGCCGCTGCCGGCGTTCGGAGCATCCCTGGGCTATCTCGGCGGGGCGGCGATCATCCTCGCGTACTGGAACCGGCGCAGGTTCGGTGCCGCCAACCTGGTGACCCTGGCCCGGGTGGTCGGGACCAGCTGGGTGATCGGACTGACCCTGCAGGCACTGCTGGGCCGGTTGACCGAGGGTGGCCTGCTGGCGCTGGTCGTCGTCGGGACCGGCTGTCTGGTTCTCGACGGGGTGGACGGCAAGGTCGCTCGGGCCCGCGGCGAGACCTCGGCGTTCGGTGCCCGCTTCGACATGGAGACCGACGCCGCCCTGCTGATGGCGCTGAGCGTGGCGGTCCCGGCGCTCGGCGTCGGCGGCTGGTGGGTGCTGGCGATCGGCGGCATGCGGTACGGCTACGTGGCCGCGAGCTGGATCGCCCCACGCCGGATCCGGACGGCCCTGCGGACGCCGTTGCCGTTCCACTACTCCCGCAAGGTGGTGGCCGTGGTCCAGGGTGTCGCCCTGTTGACCGCCCTGACGCTCGAGCTGATCGGGATCGCCCCCGCCCTACCGGCGCTGGCGCCGATCCTGCTGGCCGGCTCGCTGGCGACCCTGTGCTGGTCGTTCGGGCGAGACATCGCCTGGCAGCTGCGCTCCAGCCGCTGACCTCAGGGGTTGGTTCCTTGACCTCGGCGGCTATCGTGGACAGCCGGACAACAGCGCTCCGGGGTCGATCGGGATCGATTTGCTCTGGCGCGCGTCTGGTGAAAGAATCGTCAGGTTGCTCCGACGGAGGTCGCCGGGGTGTGCCCTGTGCACAATGCACGAGATCGCCAGAGATCGTGCGGCGAGCGCAGCGGTAGCCGAACCGCGAGACCTTCATCGTCTGGCCGTCGACCACCCGGTCGAGGGCCTCAGGCGACAGCCCCTAGCAAGCAGGACTCGGACCTGACTGCGTCCGGTCGGTGCGACACGCCCGACCTCGGGGGTCGGACATACCGGTAGTTACGAGAGAAGGACGAACTGTGGCGGGACAAAAGATCCGCATCAGGCTCAA
>DATDBH010000091.1:0-3404 GCA_036524985.1 Microlunatus sp.
CTGCCGCAGATGTTGGTGGTGACGAGCTTGAGGATGACGGCATGAGGGGCAGCGCGCTTGATGCCGAGCCCGTTCACCACGTCGTCGGGCAGCTCCAGCTTGGGGTAGTCGATCACGTCGACCGCCACCTCGCCCGGTCCCTGGTAGACGACCACTCTGTTGCCTGCCATGCGGGAGCTCCGTCCTGCTCCGACACCGGAGCACGCTGCGGGGGTGGCTCTCTGACGACGAGAGAGTCCGCTGAGGTGATCTGTGATCACACCGTAGCGAGGTGCGGAAACGCCGTCAACGGTTCCCACCGGACGAGGAGGCGCTTGACAACCGCGGCGTCTCAGATCGTAGACTTTGTGCATCCTGGTAAAACCGTTTCGCTGTGCGAAACGCCTCGAGGAGATTCGTCGGTCGGCTCCCGGGCGACGACGCCCACGTCGTAAGGAGAGCAGCGTGTCGGCCACCCAAGCAGGACCCCTCGAGATCGAGTCCCTCGTCAAGTCCCGCGCCGTCGGCTACAGCCTCGAGGCGCCGTTCTACACCGACCAGGAGGTGTTCGACCTGGACGTCGCGGCGATCTTCGCCAAGCACTGGCTGTTCTCCGCAGCCGAGGCGGAGATCCCCGAGGCGGGCGACTTCGTCACCATCGACATCGGCCCCTACTCGGTGATCATCCTGCGCGACGACGACGAGGAGATCCGCGCCTTCCACAACGTGTGCCGGCATCGCGGCTCACGGCTGCTGAAGGAACCGTGCGGCTCGGTCGGAAACATCGTGTGCCCCTACCACCAGTGGACCTACCGCACTGACGGCGACCTGATCTTCGCCGAGGCGCAGCCAGTCACGTTCGACCGCTCCCAGTTCGGCCTCAAGCCGATCCACGTTCGCAACGTCGCCGGTCTCATCTTCGTCTGCCTGGCCGACGACCCGCCGGCCGACTTCGACGAGGTCGTCAGCCACATCGAGCCCTACCTGGCCCCCTACGGTCTGGCCAACGCCAAGGTCGCCCACCAGATCGACCTGCCCGAGGAGGGCAACTGGAAGCTGGTGATGGAGAACAACCGGGAGTGCCAGCACTGCGACGCCGCCCACCCGGAGCTGGTCACCGCCTACTTCCCGCTGTTCGGCTACACCGAGGACGACATCACCCCTCGACTCCGCCCCGTCTTCGAGCGCTACCAAGCCGCCTCAGCCAGTCTGGAGCAGGTCTGCTCGCTCCGCGGCTTCCCTCTCGATGAGCGCCGCGAGCTCGACACCCGGGTGACCGGGTTCCGGGTCGCACACCTCCCGCTGGACGGCGACGGCATCAGCTTCGCCCCGAACGGTGCCCAGGTCTGCCAGAAGCTGATGGGCTCGCTCGCCGAGCCCCGGTTCGGTGACCTCTCACTGCACCTGCAGCCCAACTCATGGTTCCATTTCCTCAGCGACCACGCCGTGGTCTTCCGCGCTCTGCCGATCGCCCCCGACAAGAGCATCGTGCGGACCACCTGGCTGGTGCACGCCGACGCCGTCGAGGGCGTCGACTACGACGTCGAGTCACTCACCGCCGTGTGGCGGGCCACCAACAACCAGGACCGCGAGCTGGTCACAGGCACCCAGAACGGCGTGACCAACCCCGGCTACACGCCCGGCCCCTACTCGATGGTCGAGGACGACGTCGAAGCGTTCGTCAACTGGTACGTGGAGCGCGTCGAGGCCTACCTCCAGGGCTGACCGCCGTTCTCCCTCCGCGACCCGAGTCCGCGTCGGCTGGCTCGGAGGCGGTCCGCGGCACGCTCCACCTCTTGGAAGGCACCCCATGTCGATCGCCACGGACGATCACCGCACCGTTCTGCTCACCCCGCCCGGAGCGGCCGACTGCTGGGCCGAGCACGACCAGGCTGAGCTGGTCTGCCGCAACGTCCTCGACATCACCCACGACGTCAAGACCTTCATGTTCGAGGCCGACGGCGACCGGATCTTCCACTTCGAGCCGGGCCAGTTCATCACGCTGCAGGTGGTGATCGACGGACAGGAGATCAGCCGCTGCTACACGATCTCCTCCCCACCGACCCGGCCACACCTGATCGCGATCACGGTGAAGCGGGTGATCGGAGGACCGGTCTCCAACTGGCTGCACGACAACCTGGTTCCGGGGACACGCCTCACAGTGCAGGCGCCGTTGGGGCAGTTCGTCCTGTCCGGGCCGACGGCGCCCAAGTACCTGTTCCTCTCCGCAGGCAGCGGCATCACCCCGGTGATGTCGATGACCCGGACCCTCTTCGACCTCGGCTCCGACGCCGACATCGTGTTCGTGCACGCCGCCCGGACACCGGCCGACATCATCTTCCGCCGCGAGCTGGAGGCCATGGCGGCCGTCATGGCGAACATCCGGGTCGTGCACATCTGCGAGGCGGACTACCCGTCCGAGCGCTGGATGGGAATCCGGGGCCGGCTCAGCGCGGCTGCGCTGGAAGCCATCGCGCCGGACCTGAACGAGCGACTCACCTACACCTGCGGCCCGCCCGCCTACATGGCCGCGGTGCGCCGGGTCCTCGGCGACCTCGGCTACGACATGGGCAACTACCACGAAGAGAGCTTCGACTTCGACGCTCTCCCGGTCTCCGAGCAGCTCGCCGCCGACCCGCACCTGGCCGACGAGCCGGGCGACAGCGAGCCGGCGACGGCTCAGGCTGGCGTCGCCACCTTCGACGTCGAGTTCGTTCGCAGCGGCAAGACCATCGCCTGCTCGGCCGACCAGAACGTGCTGGACGCAGCGCTGGCCGCCGGGCTTCGGCCCCCGTCGTCGTGCAGCCAGGGCATGTGCGGCACCTGCAAGACCGTGCTGCTCGACGGGTCGGTCGACATGCAGCACAACGGCGGCATCCGGCCCAAGGAGGTCGCCGCCAACAAGATCCTCATCTGCTGCTCCAGGCCGCTCAGCGACCTGCGGATCGAGGCCTGATCGCGGCCGTCGTGCCGGCCGAGGTGCCTCGCGCTCGTTACCATCTCAGTGTGGTGAACAACGTCGCCAAGCGAGACATGTCGGTGCACTCGGTCGATCGGGCGGTTTCGATCTTGCAGGTCCTGGCACGTCGAGGGCCGATGACCGTGACAGAGATCGCGGCCGAGCTCGCCGTCCACAAATCCACGATCTTCCGTCTCCTGCACACCCTCGAGCGGCGCGGGCTGGTCGATCAGAACGGCAGCCGGGGAAAGTATCAGCTGGGGTACGGGGTCGTTCAGCTGGCGGCTGGGGCAACCCGCCAGCTGGATCTGACAGTGATCAGTCGCCGGATCTGCGAGAGCCTGGCCGAGGAGATCGGTGAGACCGTCGACATCGACATCGATGACGGCGACGCGGTGCTCAGCATCGACCAGGTGCAAGGCTCGGCCGCCATGACCACGGTGAGCTGGATCGGGCGACGCACCCC
>DATDBH010000092.1:0-63158 GCA_036524985.1 Microlunatus sp.
TAGTGCGAGGCAGGAAGACGGGCAGGTCGAGCCGGCCGTCAACGACGAACCGACATCGGTGCACCCGCCCGTCAGATGATCTGCAAGATGTGTGTCAGTTTCTAGGCACGACGATTCGCGGGGGCCTCGTCGGTCGCCGGCGCACCGACCCGATCGGTCCGGATGCTGCACCCCCCGTCGCCACGTCTCAGGACCCTCTTCACTGGGTATGCGGCGGTTTCCCTATCCCCACCGAGGCTGCGTGAGGTGGCTGCAGCGCCCGGTCTCGGCCGACGGCAACCCGATGCGCCAGCGTCTCGAGGTCGCGGCCGCCGGCTGCTTCGAGCAGGATCCCGGCGACCAGCATTTGGGTCGACCGGGTGTCCGGGCGCACCGACCAAGCGCCGACCGCCACCCCGGCCACCTCGAGAAGGACGTAGCGGCGGTCGCCCACAATCTGGCGAACTTCCTCGACGATGCCGACGATCGGCTCTCCTGCTACGACACGTCGCGACGCCTCACCTTCAGCCTCGGCGCCGGCTAGGCGCGGCTAGGCGGTCCCTCTTCTGCTGGCTCCAACCGATCGACCACCCATCACCGCAGGAGAATATGTGTGCGATTTACGATGAAGCCATGATCCGCCTGACCACGTACATCTGCCAACGCGACACCTGTTCGGCCGGGTCTGCATGCGCAGCCCGCGACCTCGAGGTCACCGCCACGACGTACGAGATCGCCAAGAGGCCGTGCGCGACCAGCTGCCGACAGACTGGCTCGTGGCCAGTTTCCGGGTGGACCGCACCCCGAGAGCGAGTCCTAGGCATCACCACCGTGGTCAACGTCGAGGAGGTGGTCGACCAGTACCGACATGGGGTGTCGATGCGCGTCCTTGCCGACCGTCTTGGGGTCTCGAGGCACACGATTCACCGGGTCCTCATCGCCGCCGGCTACCCGACCCGACCAGCCGGTCGGCCGCGACTCGACGCCTCATCCGACACCATGCCGAGCTCTACGAGACTGGTGTCAGATTCGCCGAGATCTCCACTCGGCTCGGGATCCATCCTGATGCTGCACGCACCCGCTGGGACGAGATCCGCTCCCGGCGAGGTCTCACCCGTCGGGCCTCTGGCACCGGGTCCTTCTCGCGGCTCTCCTGGTCGAGGAAACCGTGGCAGTGCTGCCGACGGCGTCCGCGAATCTCGGCCGGACTCCAACACCTAACGAGGCATAGCCGCCCGCCGCGCGGCCCGAGACCTCGCCCGGACCGGCGAAGCACGCCTTCAGCACCAGCTCATCGACTACCGGGGGCGACGCGCCTACTACGTCGCCCTCGTCAGGACCTCAAGCCCTGGATGATCCTGACGTCCACCACAGATCCAGGGCGCTAGAGCCGTGTCAGGTTCTCAGAGATCGCCCGTCTTCGCATGCCCCCGACGACGAGCATTCTTCGCGAACAGGGCTTACGGGAATCCTGCCGTGACTGCGGCACGTACCGACGTTCACCCGGTGGCCGGGGTCGCTCGCCGGACCTCTATGGTCGACCAGCCGCCTCTTGGGCTGGACCGCACCCAGCACCGGCTGCTGACCTCCTCTGCGACCGGGGTGGCTGCAGGACGCCTGTATCGCGACGACGCTGCGGCATCTGTCAAGGAACGAGCTCGGCGACCAGTCGCGCTCGCTGGGGTTGGTAGCCGGAGGTCCAGACACCTGGGAAGGGTGAGGGGTTGTCGCCTGGACGGTACACATCCTCATTGCCGACCGCCCTGCTTACCGCTTCGATGCATTCTTCGGCATGTGATGTCAGTGACTGGATCCCTCGGCGACGCCATGAGCCAAGACCCACGGATCGCCCTGAGCGATGGTGCTGACTGCATGATGGCTGGGTGACACGATCCGACGTTATTGACTGGCTACTCGCTGGCGATGTGGCGGTCCAATTTCAAACGAACCGCGATCTGCTGCGCCGGATCGATCGCGATCTGCAGCGACGCATCGCCGAGGAAGGCGAAGGTGCGGCGCTTCTGGCCGCTCGAGGCGAGAGCCAGCACTGGGGGCTCAGCTTCTACCGGCCCAAGTGGACGTGCAGCCATTACACCCTGCTGGATCTGAAGAATCTCGGCCTGAGTCCAACCAACAGCGTCGCCCGAGAGGTGACCCGGCTCATCCTCGAGCGCGAGAAGGGCCAGGACGGCGGGCTGAACCCGTCGCCTGCCGGTAAGCACAGCGACGCCTGCATCAACGGAATGGCCCTGAACTACGCGGCATACTTCGGCGCCGACGAGGACCAGCTCTCCAGCATCATCGATTTTCTGCTCGGCCAGCAATTGGACGACGGCGGGTTTAACTGCCGACTGAACCGTTCGGGCGCGCAGCACTCCTCCGTGCACACCACCTTGTCCGTGTTCGAAGGTCTGAGCCAGTATCGCCGCGACGGCTATCAGCATCGGGTGCCTGAGCTTCGACCCGTTCAAGAAGGTGCCGTCGAGTTCTTTCTTCGTCATCGGCTCTACCGCAGCGAACGTAGCCAGGAGCCCATCGATCAGGCGTTCACGCGTTTCCATCACCCGGCGAGGTGGCACTTCGACGTCCTGCGCTGCCTCGACGCGTTCGCCGATGCCGGGGTTCGCTATGACCCACGGATGGAAGACGCTCTGGGGATTCTTGAGCGTCGTCGCCGCGCCGACGGTCGTTGGGTGGCGGCTCGCGCCTACCCGGGGGCTACGCATCTGCCAGCGCCCCGGGCCGGTCAACCGAGCCGGTGGGTGACCCTGATCGCGAGGCGAGTTCTCGATGCCTACAACTGAGGCCTGGACAAACCCCGCCTGGAACGCACCAGTTGCTCCGGCGGGCGTAGCTACCCGAGCCGGAGGCGGGTTGGCAGGAAGTCTGCAGACAGGGTCCGGCGAACGATCGATCAACTGGCCAACCGTGGGGACCTCAACTGGCCACCAGTGGGTACTCTTCCATGGCCACGGACATCGGTCAGTCCTCTGTTGAGTCAGTCCACTGCCGTGCTGCCGGCCGGCTCGACGACCCCCCGAGAGCCAGCCAAATGGCGGCCCAGACGATTCACGAGTCAGACCGACCAGCAACACACGAGACGCCAGGCAAGCCGCACACGATCTCGTAAACAAGTCGGCGATTTCCTGCCACGGCCCGAAATGTCACGGCTGCAGCTGCTCTGAACTCGTGCAGTCGCGTCGCCGCCCGGATCGGCTCGTTGGTGCAGCATCACCTCGCGCGGCACCTCATCCACGCGTCGGGGATGCGTGGACGCCCACGCGACCCTCGACGAACTGATCGAGGAATCGCTGGGAGCCACCAACCCACGGAGGTCGGAGGGTCCAGCTCGACAACATGGTTGATCTCGTCGCCGATTCTCACGTGCGGCCGCGACGGTCCGCGCGGCGTCACCCTCGACGTCGCCCGGAGCCTTGTGTGACCTCTACCTCGCTGCTGCCGACGCCCCGATGCAGGATCGCCGGCATCCCCGGCGAACAATCGGGGCGTGCCACCCGCGTGAGCAGACAGGCTGCCCTGCGCACGCTGGTCGCCGGACCACCCGGCGAAGAACAACGAGGAAACCGACGGTCCCCTGCTGTCACCCCTCGGCGCAAGATGCGCGTCTCTCTCAGACGGTCGGTCATCGGTCAGGTGTCGAACAGGCCGGTCTGGTAGGCCAGCACGATGGCCTGTGCGCGGTCGCGGACCTCGAGCTTCTGGAGCAGCCGGGTGACATGGGTTTTGACGGTGGTGTCGCTGATGAACAGCTCCCGCCCGATCTCGGCGTTGGACAGGCCGGAGGCGATGAGTCGGAACACGTCCATCTCGCGGGCAGTCAGACTGTCCAGGGCCGACGGTGGCCGGCGTCGCTGTCGCCGTGCGAAGTGCGCGATGACCTTGCGGGTCACCGAGGGTGACAGCAGCGCTTCGCCGGCGGCGATGGTGCGGACGGCTGCGATGAGCTGCTCGGGCGGATCGTCTTTGAGGACGAACCCGCTCGCCCCGGCCCGCAAGGCTTCGTACACGTAGTCGTCGAGGTCGAACGTGGTCAAGATCAACACCTTGACGGTGTCGTGGCCGGCGAGGATCCGCCGGGTCGCCTCGAGGCCGTCCAGCACCGGCATCCGGATGTCCATCAGCACGACGTCTGGCCGGTAGCGGCTGACCTGCGCGATCGCCTCGGAGCCGTTGCTGGCCTCGGCGACGACGTCGATGTCAGGTTCTCCGGCGAGCAGCATGTGCAGGCCTGCGCGCACCATCGACTGGTCGTCGACGACAAGAGTCCTGATGGGCACAATCTCACCGTCCGTCCAGCGGTAGCCGGACGTGCAGGGCGAAGCCGCCGCCGTCTGTCGGGCCGGCGGTCAGCTCACCGCCGTAGATCTTGACCCGCTCACCGATCCCGACCAGTCCGTGACCGAGACCGTCGGAGCTGGTCGGGCCCTGGCCGTCATCGCGGACCTCGAGCTCGACCTGGGTGCGGTCGTAGCCGATGCGCACCGTCGCGACCTCGGCGTCGGCGTGCTTGAGCACGTTGGTCAGGCCTTCCTGCAGAATGCGGTAGGCCGACAGGTCCAGACCCCGCGGCAGTGGCCGAGGTTCACCGTCGACGACCAGGTGCACGTCGAGTCCGGCAGCGCGGACGTCTGCCAGCAGGCCGGGCAGCATGTCCAGCCCGGGTTGCGGGGTGAGATCCAGCCCGTCATCCTCGTCGCGGCGCATGGCCCCGAGCAGCTGCCGCATCTCGGCGAGAGCGGTCCGGCCGGCCTGTTCGACGTTGTGCAGCGCCTCACGGTCCGCCGAATCCTGTGGCATCCGATGACGGACCGCCCCGACCTGGAGAACCATGACGCTGACGGCATGGGCGACGACGTCGTGGAGCTCCCGGGCGATCCGGGCCCGCTCTTCGGCGACGGCGAGCCGGGCGGCACTCTCCCGCTCACGCTCGGCCCGGGCTGCCCGCTGCTCGGCCGCCTGAGTCTGCTCGGCACGCTCCCGGAGGGCAAACCCGATCAGCCAGCCGACGGCGAACAGCATCGGCACGAAGAACAGGCTGCCGACCGAGTGGGTCGGGTCGTTGACGATGATCGTCGCCGCCGACACGACGACGACCAGCAAGCCGGCCCGTGCCTTGCGCACCTCACCCAGGTTGCCGAGCAGGATCGCGGCGATCATGCCCGCAATGGAGATCGCGGCCTGGCCCACGATCAACTGGCCGTCCAGGAAGGACAGGCCGGCGCTGACGAGCCAGGTGCTCGCCGGCACCAGGAACGGCGCCCGACGACGCAGCAGCAGGCCGAGGATCATCGCCGCGACGGCCGCCGCCTCGAAACCAACCAGAACCGGGTTGGCCGGCCGGTCGCCGTCTGACCGGGCCACCGTGCCGACGGCTCCGGCCAGCGCGATGATCACGATCAGCGCATCCACGCCACCGCCGGCGAGAAGGGCTCGCAACCTGGTCACCGGGCCAACCTAACCAGCGGCTCGACTCAGCCGCGTCCACACAAAGTAGGACGTACACTCGCCCGCTGGTCGGAGCAGAGTCGCGGCTATTCGACGATGCGCGTCCCTACCGCCGCTCCTAACGTCACATTCATGACTACATCCACCAGCACCACCCACCACCATCCCATCCCTGCCGCAGACGCGGCTCCCTCGTCGACACCGGCGGCTGCCGCAGAGGTGGCGATCCCGCAGTACTCTCGCCGTCGGATCCTCGGCACCTGGGCCGCAGCCGCCGGGCCGATGGCCGCGCTGGCCTGGGTCGTCGCCCCCTGGCTGGCCGGGGTTCTCGAGGGTCCCAGCGCCTGGCCGCGAGCGATCCTGCTCAGCCTGACCGCCGGCATGATCTGGCAGTTCGTCCTCGTCGTCCTCACCGTGCGGCGCGAGCAGGGCACGCTGCGCTGGTCGGTGACCAAGAACGCGCTCTGGCTCCGGGCACCACGCAGCCCACGCACCGGCCGCCGGGGAGGGCGTCTGTGGTGGCTGCTCGTCCCGCTCATCCTCGCGGTCGCCGCCAAGGAAGAGCTGCCGAAGATCCCGGCACCCGTCCACCGAGATCAAGGCCTGTTCCTGCAGTCGGTCGCCGGCCAGGACTTCTTCGCCGGGAACTGGCTGTGGTTCGCCGTGATCGTCACGATGATGATCTTCAACACCGTCCTCGGCGAGGAGCTCCTGTTCCGTGGCCTGCTGCTGCCCCGGATGCGGGGCGCCTTCGGGCGATGGGACTGGTTGGTCAACGGTGTCCTCTTCGGCATCTACCACCTGCACCTGCCGTGGTCGATCCCCGCCAACACTCTCGACACCTTCTTCATCTCCTTCCCGGCCAGCCGCTACCACAGCGCGCTGATCGGCATCGTCGTCCACAGCGTCCAGACCGTCGTGTTCACCGCGCTGCTGCTCACCCTGGTGCTCCGCTGACCCCACCGATGCGAGCTCCCGACGCCGACCAGCCCCCGCCCACGACCATCCACCAAGCCACGGCACCATCGAAGTGCAAGGAGTCGACCATGACCCAGATCGTCCCCGACCGTTCGTCCACCCCCACCGACTCAATGGTGGCTCCGAACCGGTCCCGGTTCCCGCAACCCCTGAGGATCTTCCTCATCGCCGCCCTGGGCGTCGGATGGCCGCTGCTGGCCCTCTCCACCCTCATCCAGCCGGATGCCCCGTTCATCCTTGCCGCCGTACTGCTTGGCCTGGCCCTCCCGGCACTCGTCCTGACTCATCGAGAGAACGGACGTGCCGGGGTTCGCGCACTGCTGCGCGACTGCGTGCGCCCGCCCACCCGATGGTGGTGGCTGCTCCTGGCAGCCTTCGGTCTCCCGGCCGTCACCTGGACCTTGGGCGCGGCTCTGGGCGGTGCCCAGCCGTTCACGTGGGGCCTGGTGGCGTTCTACACCGCCGACCTGATCATCGGCGCACTCATCATCAACATCTGGGAGGAGATGGCCTGGACCGGATTCTTCCAACGCCGCGCCGCCTCCCGTCGGGGAGTGATCGGAGGCAGCCTGATCACAGCAGTGTTCTTCGCCGGCCTCCACCTCCCCCTCACCCTCGGCGGCACCCACAGCGCGAGCCAGGCGGCGACCAGTTTGCTGTACCTGGTGGGTGTCGCTGTCGGGGTCAGGCTGCTCATCGCTCGCATCGACGGGTGGAGCGGTCAGAGCCTGCTCGTCGTCGGCCTGCTGCACTCATCATTCAACGCCACCGAGAACCTTCTCCAACCCGACTTCTTCTGGGTACGCATCGCGGTGACCATCGCCCTCGGCATCGCCGCCGCAGCCTTCGGACGACAGCCACACCCACCCCCTCACGCACAGCCCGCAGGCCACCGGAGTCGTCCCCCTGCTTCACCTGCTGCTGAGCCCCACGACCACGCGGTTCACAGTGCTCGACCGGAAGCGATCCGGTTCGTGGAGAGCGGTCATGCCAGCTGATCGACGGACCGGCTACCGACAGCGGACAGATCCCGACCCACCGCGAACCGGGTCGCACGCCCCACAAGTCTGACGGCATCGACCGCCGACAGCGGATCGACTCCAACCTCGGTCGGAATCGACCGATCGAGAGCCCGAGGAACAGTCGGCCATGCGTGTTCGTCGTGCTCGCTGACGGCGAGAACCAGCCGCAGCCACGGCCATACGCCCCGTCGCCCTCCCAGCAGGTCGCCCACACCTTCGCGCCGAGGACCCGCGCCGCCAGCTCGGCCACCAGCCGGTCCCGGCAATGCCTACTCTCCGCAACCAACACCAACACCAAGTGGTGCTCCCCCAGGTCGGCCAATGGAGGGAGGACGCCCGACCGAAGACGGCGACATGTCGTTATCGCCCCATCGGAAACCCTTGACTCTCTGCCCATGCGGCAGCCCGCCTCAGGGTCAGTCGGAGCCGGAGGGATCGGTGGGGTCCGGGTGGTCGGCGCTGTCGCATAGCACGCGGCTCACCGGCGAACTGGATCTCGTGGCCAGCGCCTTCGACGACGGCATGGCGTGCACCGATGCGCGTGGCTAGGTCGGAGCACATGGCGTCGAATCCGGGATGGTGGCCGCCGGATACGACGAGCCTGGGGTAGTTGCCCGCGGCGACCTCGGCGAGCGGCAGTCCTGCCTAGTGGAAGGGGCGGCCTTGGCGGAGGAGCTGGACGAGCGGGATCGCCTCGGCCAGCATCTCGGGGGAACTGGTCAGGGTCGCTGCCGACCGCCTGCAGGAAGCGGATGACCCACTCACGGTCGGGAAGGTCTTGGCCCCACAGGTTTTGGACGTCGGCGACGATCCGCCGCCAGGCGGGCGTCGTGCTCGGCGATCGCCGCTGTGGCAGGTTCGAGCAAGGCGAGTGACCTGATCGCGTCGGGCCGCCGGGCTGCGGCGAGCAGGGCGCCGAGGCCTCCGTAGGAGTGGCCGACGAGGTGGGCGCCACCGCTCATCAGTTCGCTGATATCCCCGGCATCGGCGAGGTGATCCTCGCCGACGGCGCTCGCGCTGCATCCGTAGCCACGTCGGTCGACCACGCGCAGGCTGTAGCCGGCGTCGGCGAGTGGCCGCTGAGCAACCCATTCGCTCACCCCGGCGGCAAGGGATCCGTGGGCCAAGATGACCGGCTCACCGGCACCCCAGACCTCGACATGAATGCCGCTGGCTGATGCATCGGGTAGCGGACCGGTGAGGTGATCTCGACTGGACGTTGTTGCTGTTCCTTTCCTGCCCGGGTCGCGCTCGACCCTGTTCACTCCAACGACGTGAGGAGAGGCCTCACGACGTGCAGCCGCCCGGTTGTTCGAGCCGTCGTCGGTAGACTGTCGGCGTGATATCGCCCGGCTCCGGCCCCGGCGGGCCGGCCCCACTATCGAGGCTTGAGCCGGTGTCGCTGCTGGGCCGCGACCGGGAACTGGCCGATCTCGTGGATCGTCTCGGGCGCCGCCGGCTGGTGACGGTGGTCGGCCCGGGCGGGGTTGGGAAGACGACGCTCGCTAGGGAGGCAGCCCGCCACGTCGTGGACCGATTCCCGCTAGGTACCCGCTTTGTCGACCTGGCCCGAGTCGACGACGGCGATGCCGTGGCCGGCAACTGTGCCGCACAACTGGGATTCACGTCCTTCGACGCCCTGTTGAGCTCTCCCGCCGACCAGCCGGCGCTGGTGATCATGGACAACTGCGAGCATGTCCTCGATGGCGCGGCCGCGGTGACGGACCAGTTGCTGGCGTCCTGCGAGATGCCGACCGTGCTGGCCACGAGCCGGTCTCCGCTCGATGTGCCGGGTGAGACGCTGCTGGCGCTGGCGCCGCTCGTCGTCCCGGCGGTCGATGACCCGGCGCTGTCGCAGGCCGCGGTGGTGCAGCTGTTCCTGGCCCGCGCCAGCGACGCTGGTGCATCGGTGTACGAGCGCGACCTCGATGCTGTCGTGCGCCTCTGCGCGCGCCTCGACGGGCTGCCCCTCGCGGTGGAGATCGCTGCCGCACGTGCCGGCACGATGACCGTGGCCGAACTACTGGCCCGCGTGGAGGAAGGGCTCGATGTCCTCGACCGACCGCGGTTTCGCGGACCGAGCCGGCATCGCAGCGTGACGGACCTGGTCGCCTGGTCGACCGACCGGCTGCCGCCCGGGGCGGCCGATCTACTGGAACGGCTGGCCGTGCTGCACGGCGAGTTCACCTACGACACTGCGCGGCGGATGGGTGGACCTGGCAGATCGTTCGACGAGGCGTTCGAGGAGCTGCTGCACGCCTCGCTGGTGTCGGTCGACACGACAGGAGACAGCACCCGGTTCCGTCTCCTCGATGTGGTACGCCGCTTCGCCGTGGCCCGGCTGCAGGCCCGCGGCGAGTTCGATGATCGCTACGACGAGTTTGTGGCCGAGGTGGTAGTCCGCGCCCGCCACGGTCGGACAGGCGACCGCACGCAGTGGGGTCCAGCCTCCTTGCGCGACGCTGTCGAACGGTTCGACGAGGTCGCTGCGGCGACACGGTGGTGCATCGAGCGTGACCATGACCCGACCCGTGCGCTGACGCTGTGTTCCTCCCTGCTCGTGGTCATCGAGCAGGGCCGCGCCGCTGAGGTGTTGTCGTTGACCCGGCGCGTGTTCGATCGCTGGCCTGCTGCGCTGCCTACGCGGATGCCGGGGGCCGCTGAAGCGATCGCGACCCTCGCCAACGCCGAGAACCTCGCGGGTGACCCACTGGTGGGCCTGCGGCTGGCGCGGGAGGCGCTCGACACAGTGAGCCCGCCTGCCTTGGCTGCGGTCACGCTGCGTCAGGCCATCGGCGACTGCTCGGTCGCGCTCGGCGACCCGGCGGCCGCAGCCCGGGTCTACGCCGAGGCCGCCGCCCTAGCCAGACAGCTGAGCCTCATCCCGCTCGCGCTTGAGCTGGAGCTCGGACGCGCCCAGGTGCGCGCGGACATGGGTGAGGTTGACGCGGCGCTCACGACGATCGACGCCGTCGCCGCGGAGGCCGTCGCGTCGGGGGCGACGCTGACCGCGGTCTGGGCGTCGGCCGCTCAAGCGTGGATCAGTCTGCGGACCCGCCGCCCTGTTGACTCTGTCACTGTGATCGAGGCGTCGCTGGCGGCCTGCCGGGAGGCGAGCTACCCCAACGGCATCGCCGCGAACCTGCGGTCACTAGCGTTCTGCCGGCTGTTGGGCGATGACCTGGCCGGTGCTGTCGATGCCCTCGAGTCGCTGCGAGACCAGATCGTCGAACAGCGGTCTCTGGCGAACGTACGGATGCTGGTCGATGCGGCCGCGGCCATCGCGCACCGAGCCGGCCATCCGACCTGGGAACGACTCGCGGCCACGGTCGACACGCTGCCCCCCGCGACCCTGGTCGCCGCGAGGGGCTTTGCGCTCGTTCCGCTCCCAGAGACGCGTGCTCCCGCCCTGTCTGCTGGGGATGCATTGGTTGTGGTCCGGTCGCTGACCGCCGGTCTGCGGGAACAGCCCCGGCCTCACCCCGCAGATCTGTTGGGGTCCGACCCGCGGATGCGCCGATCCGGTGACGTGTGGGAGCTCAGCTTCGCCGGCCGGACCGTGACCGTTCGCACGTCCCGAGGGATCGAGACCATCGCCCGGCTTGTCGCTGATCCTGGCCGTGAGATCCACTGTCTCGACCTGATGGGTGCTGGTGTCGAGCAGCACGCGATCGACGAAGTCATCGACGGTGCCGCCCGACGGAGCTACGAGTCCCGGATCCGAGAGCTGCAGGTGGTGATCGAGGAGGCCGAGGCTGACAACGACTACGCCCGTGGCGAGCTAGCCCGCGACGAGTTCGACGCCTTGGTCGACGCCCTGAGCTCCGCCTTGGGTCACGGCGGCAAGACCCGCCGCATCGGCGCCACCGCCGAGCGGGCCCGTTCGGCGGTCACGCACCGCGTCCGGTCCGCGATCCGCGTGCTGCACGAGCTGCACGAGCCGCTGGCCCGGCACCTCAACCGGTCGGTCTCCACCGGCGTCTACTGCTCGTACCAACCTGAACAACCCACGACGTGGCACGTCACCATCTGATCCACCGCTCGGTCGACGGTGACGGTGATCAGGACTGGCGAAGGAACTCGACGGTGACGGTGTAGTTGGCGTTGGTACGGGCCTGCGACCTCAGTGTCAGAACCTTCGTGTCGTACACCTTCGGCATGGCGGCCATGAGGGTGGGGCCGGAGTACTGATAGGACCCGTGGAACAGCAGCTCGTCGTCTTCGTGGAGTCGGGTGCAGATGCAGTTGGGATTGAACTCCCAGTACTTCCAGCTCGTCTCCTTGTCGTAGAGCGCGATCTCGAATGTCGGGATGCGCGATCCGAAGCAGAGACTGACGTCGCCCTCGCGGGGCTGGCGGTCGCCGTCGCCGTTGGCGTCGTAGGTGAGGTCGTTGCGTGTGATGCACCGCTCACCGGGTGCGATCGTCTTCGTGTCGCCGCTGTCGACGCTGGTGTGGGTCGAGGTCCAGGCGAACTGGAGGTTCCCGTCCGAGCGGTCCAGGAAGCCTGCGTAGACCTCATCGGAACCGAGCCAGTCGGCGCCGGACTCATCGTTGGCGTGGAAGCTCACAAGCTTCGCCGAGAAGGTCGGCGCGGTCGGCGCGGCCTGGGCTGCGGTGGTCGGGGGTAGCGTCAAGGCGGCGGCTCCGGCAACTGCGCAGAGCGCTGTAGCGCTGCGACGAGCAAGGCTGCTGAGGTAGCGGGTCATGTCGGTGGTTCCTCACTGTCCGATGGGTGCTCGAGCGGCGGGATGCCGCCCACCGACTGAGCGTGAGGAGCAGCTTCACGCCGTGAGTCCGGCCGGGGCACGTCGGGCTGGGGCCTTTTCACGTCGTGAGCTGCGATCTCACGCCTCAGGGATTGAAGCCGCCACCAGGGCGGCATCGTCACCGAAAGGTCCCGACCATGCACCCACTGCCGCAACTCCAGGCAACCCAACCGTTCCTGACCGACGGTGGACTCGAGACCACGCTCGTGTTTCTCGAGGGCATCGACCTGGTGGACTTCGCCGCGTTCCCGTTGCTGGACACCGACGAGGGCCGCGGCGCGCTGCGGCGGTACTTCGCGCCGTACCTCGATCTCGCAGCACGCACCGGCGCCGGGATCGTTCTCGACACGCCGACCTGGCGCGCCAACCTCGACTGGGGGGCACGCCTTGGCTACGACCCTGTGCGCCTTGCCGCGGTCAACCGGCGCGCCGTGGAGTTCATGGCTGCTCTCGCCGGCGAACAGCCCGCGGTGACCGCGGTCGTCAACGGTGTGGTCGGCCCGCGTGGTGACGGCTACGTCGTCGGCGCCACCATGACTGCGGCCGAGGCCGCTTCGTACCACGGCCTGCAGGCCCGTTCCTTCGCCGACGCCGGAGCCCACATGATCAGTGCCATCACGATGACCTACCCCGACGAGGCGATCGGCGTCGCCCGCGCCGCCGCGGCGGTCAACCTACCCGCCGTGATCTCCTTCACCGTCGAGACCGACGGCCGACTCCCCTGCGGGCTTCCGATCGGAGACGCCATCGACCAAGTGGATCAGACAACCGCCGGTGCGCCCGCCTACTACATGCTGAACTGTGCGCACCCGACCCACTTCCTCGGCCACCTCGACAGCGCCGCAAGCCATGCGACGCGCCTCAAGGGCATCCGAGCCAACGCCTCCCGGCTCAGCCACGCCGAGCTGGACGATGCCACCGAGCTCGACCGCGGAGACATCGCGGAACTCGCCCAGCTCTACAGCCGCCTGCAGCAGACCATCGACCTTCGCGTCGTCGGCGGCTGCTGCGGCACCGACCACGAGCACCTCACCTCGATCGCCAACGCGCTCGAGATGACGAGCAACACGCGATAATGCCCACCCGAACACCGCGGCCTTCGAAGGGAACCGGCTCATGAGTGCCTCCACGATCATCGCCTACACCCCCGAGCAGGCGGACCGGATTGTGGAGCTGTCCCTGGCTGCCTGGGCGCCCGTCTTCACGTCATTCAGGTCGATTCTCGGCGACTCCCTCTACGAACGAGTCCACCCGGACTGGCAGCGAGACCAAGCTGCAGCCGTACGCGCCGCACTCGACACCAACGACACCTGGGTCGCCCTCACCGACAACGAGATCACCGGCTTCGTCAACATCACCTTCGACCACGCCGAACGGTCCGGCGAGATCTACATGATCGCTGTCGACCCCGCAGCACAACGGCAAGGAACCGCCATCGCACTCACCGAGTTCGCACTCCACGAGATGCAAGCCCAAGGCCTCACCCTCGCCATCGTTGCCACCGGCGGCGATCCCGGCCACGCCCCCGCACGAGCCACCTACGAGAAGGCCGGATTCACCGGCTGCCCCCAAGTCTGGTACGCCAAGCAGCTCAACTATTGATGCACATAGCATCTCCCGACGATGATCAGCGGCGATCTCGCTGGCGAAGGTATCGACTGCAGAAGCGTGACACTGGAAGACATGATGACGACGCCCGGGATGGCAGGTTGACCTCCGGTCTGCCTGGGGTGCCATCGGCCCGGCAGAGACGCAGACTGATCACTGTCAGCCGAGTCTCCGTGAACGCGCCGCGTGACAACCTGGAGCCGGTTGATCTGCATCGCGGCCAAGGCGGCCTGGCCGGTCCGTTGAACGCGGACCAAAAGGATGTCCAGCGGATGACACCTAGCCCGCGGAGGTGCAGAACGTGGGCCCCGCGAGCCGAACGCTAGCGTTGTGCGTGGGTCGAGGTCATGCTTCTTGACTCGACACGATGTCGCACCAGTTCGGCTGCGGTTCAGGCCGCCGACTTGCTGCCCGATCCAAGGAGAACGACTCCATGTCAGCACTTCCTGGGGGCGACGTGAAGCCCGTGATCTTGGTGGTGGACGACGACCAGGCCAGTCTTGCGCTCCTCGCCGAGGAGTTGGAAATCCGATACAGCCGCGATTATCACATCGTCTCGGTCTCCTCCTCTGGGGAGGCGCTGCAGCGCCTCGCTGCCCTGGTTGGCGAAGGGGAGGACGTCGCGCTGATCCTCGCCGACCAGTGGATGCCTCAGATGCCGGGAGTGGACCTTCTCGCTGCGGCACACAGGATCACCCGCACGGCCCGACGCGGTCTGCTGATCAGATGGGGCGACCACTCCGCCGCTGGGCCGATCCTGAGAGCGTCGGCGTTGGGTCACATCGACTACTACGTCCCCAAACCGGTGTATCTGCCCGACGAGCGTTTCCATCGCACGATCACCGAGTTCCTTGATGAGTGGTGGCGGCTGCGCGGTCGGTGGTTCGAGGTGGTCCGGGTCGTGGGCGATGAGCGGTCGGCGCGCTCGCACGAGATCCGGGATGTCTTGCATCGCAACGCCCTACCGGTCGGTTTCTACAGCGCAGACTCGTCAGAGGGCCGCGCGATCCTCACCGCCGTCGGCGGCCTCGGGTCACAGCTGCCGGTGGTGATCCTCTTCGATGGCCGAGTCTTGGCCAACCCGACCAACAGCGAGGTGGCCGAGGCGATCGGCGTCAAGGTCCGTCCAGATGCGCGCGGCTATGACGTAGCCATTGTCGGCGCGGGCCCGGCCGGCCTCGCAGCCAGCGTGTACGCCGCGTCCGAGGGTCTGACGGTCGCCGTGGTCGAGTCTGAGGCCCTCGGTGGGCAGGCCGGCACCTCCTCGTTGATCCGCAACTATCTCGGCTTCCCGCGTGGCATCTCCGGGGCCGAGCTGGCGTTCCGCGCGTTCGACCAGGCCTGGTTGTTTGGCGCCGAGCTTGTCTACGGCAGTGCTGCCGCGTCGTTGACTACCGATACAGACGGGTGCGTCTTGGCGCTGGGCGACGGCGCTCGGGTGCGTGCCCGCGCGGTCGTGTTGGCCTGTGGCGTGGCCTACCGGCGGTTGGATGTGCCGGGCCTCGAGGAGCTCATCGGCGCGGGGGTCGTTTACGGTGCAGCCGTCGCCGAGGCCCACGCCCTGGCAGGACAGCGTGTGTTCGTGGTTGGTGGGGGGAACTCGGCTGGGCAGGCGGCGATGCATCTCTCCCGCTATGCGGAGCGGGTGACAATCCTTATCCGTTCGGACTCGTTGGCCCGTTCCATGTCGGACTACCTGATCCGCCACATTCATGCGACGAGGAACGTCGACGTGCGACCACTGGTGGAGGTCGTCGGCGGGGGCGGTGAGGGGCACCTCGAGTGGCTCGAGCTCAGGGACCGCCGTACCAGCGAGGTGGACGCCGTGCCGGCGGCCGCAGTCTTCGTGCTCATCGGGGCAAAGCCGAACACGGATTGGCTTGGGGCGTCCGTCGTCCGTGATCCTTGGGGATATGTCGTGACCGGCGAGGATGTCATCCGTGCCGGTGCCGCATGGCCTGAGAAGCGGCCTCCCCTCCCCCTGGAGACAAGCCTTGCTGGTGTCTTCGCTGTGGGCGACGTGCGCCAGGGTTCGGTCAAACGAGTCGCCTCGGCGGTGGGCGAAGGCTCGATCGTGATTCGCTCAGTCCACGACTACATCGACCTCTCACAGTCCAAATAGGTGGCAATCCGAAATAGTCGCTGATGCGGCTGCTGGTGTGCTCGACTTGTACCGGCGCGTGGGCTTCTCTGACAGACTTGGCCGTGGTACTGGTGTGAGGGAGTCGGTTCCAATGCGTCGTCGCCGGGACGTGACCCCGCGGCCTGCGAGCCCGGGTCTGAAGTCATTAGTTGCTCGGTACCCTATGTCGGCCTTCCTCGTGATGGCGCACGTCATCTTCTGGAGCTTCTGGACACCCATCCTGTTTCTGGGTGCTCCGCCGCGGGCATTCAGCGCAGTGGGAGCCATCCTAGGTTTAGCCCTGCCAGCCTTCCTGGTCACCGCAGCGCTCGGTGGAAAACCGGCGGTCCGTGATCTGCTGCGACGAACGTTGCGTTGGCGCGTCGGAGTCGGCTGGTACCCCTTCGCCCTGTTCGCCATCCCTCTGGGAGCCGTGCTCGTGGCTCCATTTGTACTCGGCATGGCGCCTCTGCAGGCTCTCAGCCGCGAATGGTCACTGCTGTTCACAGTGTTCATTCCTCAGCTGCTCCTAGCCTTGGTGACGGTGCAGCTGTTCGAGGAGGTGGCTTGGTCGGGGCTCGTGCAGCACACACTTCAATCCCGGTACGGCGCCGCGAAGGGAACAGTGTTGGTCGGCGTGGCCTTCGCGACTCTCCACCTCCCCACTTATCTCAGTACGCCCATCACGGGCCGTCAGGTTCTTCAGGTCCTCGCCACTCAGGTGGTGCTCATCATCCCGTTCGCGATCCTCTTCCGAGCTCTGGTCGCCTGGACCTACAACGGGACTGGCTTCAGCATCCTTTTGGCGGCCCTGCTCCATGCCTCCTTCAACACCGCCGCCAAGATCGTCGGACCAGTAGTAGTCGACCCAGCCGTGGCCCAGATCCTGGGACTGTGCGTGACTGCGCTCTTGGCTCTCGCCGCAGCACTTTGGAGCAAAGGAACGCTCGGCTACCGGCGCGGGTCACCAGCTGCTGGCGCCTCCTGAACGATCCACGATTCTGTGGCATCCCAGCTCGGTGACCACCCAGGCATTCTCAAGTAGGGCACGATCAGCGGCACGCTACTCGCGAGAGGGTCTCCGGTGCGGCAGCCTGACCACCACGCACCGCGCTCTACAGAAGCCGTCGGCCAGTCAACGGTCGGCGAATCCGCCGTAAGCTCATCGACTGCCTCTCGCAGACGGCCGGGTTTCGAATGGAAGGCACGCCCGATCACATCGGGCAGAGCATCGGGTCCGTGGCCCGCATTCCCAGCAACAGGCGACACAGCAGCTCGTCGCAGGGCGGCGGCTGAGCGCCGCCGCACACCGCGGCACGGTGATCTGGTGTCCGTTCAGGGGTCCCGGCCAGACGTCGGTCGGGATGACGATGCCGTGATGACGAGCACTGTTCACGAACAGCCGGTGGTCCGACAGACCGGTGCGTCTCAGCCGGAGGCGGCAGTGAAGAAGTCGAGCTCCAAGATCATGGCGCGCCGGTAGGCGGCTCGTTCCGCTCGCTCGTCGGCGCTGTGCTCGTCGAGCAGCGTCTCCAGCTGCTGGGCCAGCGCCTCGAACTCGTCGGAGGCGTAGGTGCGGATCCAGTCGCGGTAGGGGTGGGCGGCGCCGACACCGTTCGTGGCGAGGTTCTGGCCGAGGTGGGCGTAGAGCCGAAGGCACGGTGTCATCGCCGCCGTGATCAGCCCGACGCTCCCGGTGGCGGCGGTGGCCAGCAGGAATTCGGTATAGGCGAGGGTGGCGGCCGCGGGCTGCACGTCGATGACGTCGACCCCCCAGGAACGGGCGTAGCCGTTGTGCAGGGCCAGCTCGTCGCGAACCCCGGCGATCAGCCCGGCGAAGGCCAGGACGCTCGCCTGGTCGGTGCTGCGGGCCAACGCCAGGCCGTAGGCACGGGCGTAGGCGGCGAGGAAGAAGGCGTCCTGGGCGACGTAGCCACCGAACACGGGCGTCGGCAACGAACCGTCCCCGAGTCCGCGGATGAAGGGGTGCGCCAGGGCTGCGGCGGCCGTCGCGCTGTTCTCCTGCCACAAGGCTCGGGCCAGGCTCATCGGCCGCTGCCGGTCATGTCCCAGAACGCCGCCTCGGCTTGCAGGACCTGTCGCAGCAGTGCAGCCGGGGCGGTGCCGCCGTGGCGGGGATCCTGGGTGAGCTCCTCGAGGGCGGCGACGTAGCGCGCGAAGTCTGGGTCGGTCCAGTGTGCCAGGGCCGCGGCGTACGGGCCCCCCGCGCCGCAGGAGGCGGCGTAGCGCCAGCCCTCGAGGTAGACGCGCTCGATGAGCCACAGGGCGGCTACAGCGTGCGCGTACGGCTGCTGGTCCAGGTCCTGCAGCAGCTCTCGGTATCTCCGAGTCGGCGCCAACAGCTCCGCGGGTAAGGCAACGCCCGACGTCGTCGCCAGCTCGTCGAACCAGTCCAGCTCGGCAATCAGGCCCACGACCCCGGCCGCCAGAACACGCTGCGCGGGGCGGGGCGCTCGGGCTACGAGGCGGGCTTGGAAGATGATCAGGTCCGCGACGAACACGACATCCTGGCCCAGCCAGACCTCGAAGTTGTCGACCCGACCCCGGCCGACATCGCGGAGGAAGGGGTGGCGGGTTGCCCGCTCCCACAGCGCAGGCTCCAGGTCGGCGACGGGAGTCGTTGGCACGCCGTCCACCGTAGGACAGACCCTCGCGACGGCGGGCGGCGGGGAACCGCTGGTCGCCACGATCGCGATGCACGTGAAGCGCTCGGCACTTCGGGGCAGCCGATCCGGGTCGGGTCACAGGACGGACCGCCTACGGCCATTTGGTACCTCGTCGATGACCCGACCGCGTCTGTGCTGGCAGCATCGGTTGCCGTCCCCTTCCGCTGTCGTTGAGCGCTTCGGGCGTCGCGGTCAGGGGCGGTCCTCCGGGGTGGGCGACCACCGCGCGCGCACGAGTGCGATGAGCGAGCGGACTTGGGCGGGCCATGTCGAGTGGCGCCTCACCGTGCACCGGTTGCAGCTCGTTGTCGCCCACGGCGTCGGCCCGGGCACACAACCACTGCAGCTGGATGCCGTCGGCGCACGAGACGACGGTCCGCGCGAGCTCGTAGGAGGGCGCCTCAGGATCCACCGATCCCTGAGCCTTGCCGCGTTCGAACTGCTCGGCCAGGTAATCCACGCTGCGGGTGAGGTGCTGGTGCAGCCAGGGGTGGGCTGGATGATCGCGGTCGAGGGCGCCCATGGTCATCGCCGTGTAGAGCCCGACCATGCCCGGGCGGGAAGCGTTGTTGTCGATGACCTCGGCGAACCGGTCGAGGAAGGTCCAGACGCTCTCGGTGTCACCCTCGAACCACTTGAGGTCCTCGGTGTCGCGGCGTTCCAGCACCGCGGAGAACAGCTCTTCCTTGGAGTCGAAGTGATGGAGAAGACCGGCTTCGGAGATCTCGGCGGCGAGGGCTACGTCACTCAACGAGGTGGCCGTGTAACCGGCGCGGCCGAACAACAGCGCGGCGAGGGCCTGTTCATCGGGTACCGCGGCTTGGACGCCACCGACGCGGCAGTGTCCTACCCTTCGGGCACGGACTCGCGTACACCACGTTCCACTACACCGACCTCACCGTCCACACTGAACCGGTGACCGCTGCCACCGGCTACCACGACATCGTCGTGCGGGTGTCCGTGACCGTCACCAACACCGGCCCACGGTCCGGGGTGGCGGTGCCGCCCCAGCTCTATCTCGGCCGGCCCGTCTCGGCTGTCACCCGGCCGCCTCAGGAGCTGCGTGGGTTCGACAGGGTGGAGCTGCAACCCGGCGCCGCCCATACCGTGGAGTTCGGTCTGACGCGGCGAGAGCTCAGCCACTGGCACACCGTCACCCATGATTGGCAGGTCGAACCCGGTCCCCTCGAGATCGCGGTCGGCGCGTCGTCTCGCGACCTGCCCCTCACCGCCACGGTCGACCTCATCGCGCCGCGTCTGCCGCAGCCGCTGACCGCCTCCACCACCAACGGGGCATGGCTTGCCGATCCCGACGCCGGGCCCGACGTGCTGACAGCACTGGGCGTCCGCCGCCCTGTTCGAGACCGACAGCCGGAACCCGTCCTTGGCGGCCTTCCTGGTCGACCTGCCTCTGCGTAAAGCACCACTGATGGTCGGCATCATCGACACTGTGAGCACCGATGATGTCGACCAGCTCCTCCGCCGGTACGGCAGGCCCCAGCAACCCCGCACGTGACCGCCGAACCAGGCCGTCACCCAGATCCCAGGACACCTCGCCCCCCGGCCCGCTGCCGCCGCAGTCCGGTCCCGAACCCAAGGAGAACCAGACATGAACCCGACCTACGACTTCACCGGGCAGGTGGCCTTCATCACCGGCGCCAGCTCCGGCATGGGCCTGGCCGCCGCCCAGGCGTTCGCCGAGGCCGGCGCTGCCGTGGCGCTCGCCGACGTGAACGCCGCCGCCACCCAGGCTGTGGTCAGCGACCTGAACCGAGCCGGGCACCGAGCACTCGCCCTCACCTGCGACGTCTCCGACGAGGATCAGGTCGCGGCCGCGGTCGCCGACACCGTCGCCACCCTCGGCGGGCTCGACCTGGCGTTCAACAACGCCGGCATCCAGATCCCCTACGTCGGCAGCGCGGACGAGGACGGCACCGACTTCGACCGCGTCACCAGCATCAACCAACGCGGCGTCTGGGCGGCGATGAAGCACGAGCTCCGCCAGATGCGCAGCCAAGGTCACGGCGCGATCGTCAACTGCTCCTCCATCGGCGGCCTCATCGGCGGTCCAGGACGGGCGGCCTACCACGCCTCCAAGCACGCCGTCATCGGACTCACCAAGAGCGCCGCCCGGGAGTTCGGGCCGCTCGGGATCCGCGTCAACGCGCTGTTGCCGGGCACCATCGACACGCCCATGGTCAGCGACATGATCGCCGACGGCAACCTCGACCGCGACCGAGCCGTCAGCGCCATCCCACTGGCCCGCCTCGGCCGACCCGAGGAGATCGCCGCCGCCGTGCTGTGGCTGTGCAGCCCCGGCGCCGGCTTCGTCACCGGAGTCAGCCTCCTCGTCGACGGCGGACAGCTCGCCTGAGCGCGGTGTGCGACCCAGCCTCCACCCCACCCCAGGAAGGCCTGATGTACGAGATCAACAACCAGGTGCTGATCAACGCACCCATCGAGCAGGTGTGGCGCGTGCTCACCGACTTCGACCGGTTCCACGAGTGGAACCCGGTGATCCGCGGTATCGAGGGTGACCTCGCCGTCGGCCAGCAGGTGGTGATGACGGTCGACACACCCCACGGCGAACGCCAGTGGAACCTGCGGATCTCCCGACTGGACGCCGGCCGGGAGCTCGCCTGGCGCTTCCGCGAGCGGCACCCGCTGCTCTACCGCGGCGAGCACACCTTCTGGCTCGGGGCCATCGACGAGCACACCACCCGCTACATCGACCGGGAGACCTTCCACGGACTCCTCGTCTCCCGCCGGCGCCACTCACTCGGCACCCAGACCAAGGCTGGCATGGTCGCCATGGGCGACGCCCTCAAACGCCGGGCCGAACAACCGGCGGACTGACCAGAAAAGCAGAGACACACATCATGGAATACCGACAGCTCGGGCGCAGCGGACTGCGCGTCTCGACGATCACCCTGGGCACGATGGGCTTCGGCGGCACCGGCTGGGCAACAGCCGTGGGTCAGATCGACGTCGACGGCGCCCGCCACCAGATCCGGATCGCCCGCGACGCCGGGGGTCAACCTGTTCGGCATCGCCGACGTCTACTCCGGAGGACTGTCCGAAGAGATCCTGGGGCAGCTACGGTCCAGTCCCCCAGCCCGGAACGATCATCGCGGCGAGAATCGAACCAACCGTCGTCGAACACGTAGCGCTCGACCCCCAACGCCGCCGTCCGCTCGGCCAGGTCGACCAACCGGGCCAGGTCGTGGTCGAAGTCCACCGCCTCCCACACGTTGATGGTCACGGGCCGGTCGGCTGCCGGATGGTGCGGTCGCGCCCGCAGGAAGCGGTGGAAGCGCCCTGCCACGGCGTCCAACCCGACGCCGTAGGAGCCGTAGAGCCACGGCGAGGTGTACGACTCGCCCACGGCGAGCTGGACCTCGCCCGGCAGCAGCAGCAGCTCGCCGCCGCCGATGACCTGCTCACCCGTGCCAGCCGTTCGGTGTCGTGCACGTGGTTGCCGCTCCAGCCGGTGTGCACCGCCCAGATCTCTCCGTGCTGGAAGCTGAATCCCGGCGTGCCGGCATGCAGGACGGTGGCGGCGTCGGCGGGATCGGCAGAGCGGGGGTCAAAGCCTGCAGCTCGTAGCTGTCGGTGGCGGTGTTGGTGACGCTGGCCTGCACCCGTAGGAGCCCGGCCGGCCGTGAGACCGACAGAGATGGTCAACGCTAGACCGGCCACGTGGTCGGCGGCATCCACCTGGAGCTCGGTCGGTCCGTCGGTGATGATCAAGGAACCGTCGGAGGCGTCGACCGGCGTCCGGTCGATCCGCAGACCGGTGGTGGTGAACTCTGGCGACCAGGCCCGGCCGGTGCGGGAGCCGGCCAGCCCCGGTCGGCCCAGCCAGCCGGTCCAGTGCTCGGGTAGGACGGAGAGATGTACCGGTTCGTCGGTGCTGTTGCCGCCGGCGGGGACTCATTCGCCCGCACGATGGCGGCGGCGTCAGCGGTGGTCAGCGTCCCGAGATCGGGACCCCAGTACGGACCGACGGCAGCCGGCCGCTCGGGAGGTCGAGCAGAGCTGACACTCCCTCGGTGCGGAATGAGACGTAGGCGTTGACGGGCATAGCTGGATCCTTTCGACGGGATGGAGATCGCGAGTTCGACGGACTGGCTGTGGCTCAGTCACCAGGCCGGGGGTAGATGGCGCCTTGGAAGCGCAGCACGACCAGGAGTCCGATGGCACCGAAGACGGTGATGGTGACGGGGAGGAGGAGGCCGCCCAGGGAGGTGAGCACCAACGCACCCAGGATCCCGGCGGCGAAGATCGCCAGGTTGAACGCGACGGGGAGGAAGGAGTTGGCCACATCAGCGTCGTCGCCGCTGACCGCACTCAGTGGTCGCTGGAGCTGCGGCGACGCGCCCCCGAACGTCAATCCCCACAGGGCGATCGCAGCGTAGACCGCGACCGGCGACTC
The DNA here is from genome assembly GCA_036524985.1 of Microlunatus sp. GTDB lineage: Bacteria > Actinomycetota > Actinomycetes > Propionibacteriales > Propionibacteriaceae > Microlunatus. The sequence continues at coordinate 23,067 of DATDBH010000092.1, forward strand.
GTGGCCGACGACCAGGATGACACCGGCGACACTGAAGCCGACGAGGCACGAGACGAGCAGAGCACGGGGATGGCGATCAACCAGTGCCGCGGTGAGAACAATGCCTGTGATCGAGGCCATCCCGAAGACGACGAGGAGGAACTCGATCGCCACCCCGGATCCCCCGGCGTTCAGGTAGGGCGCGATGTAGGTGTAGGTGGTGCTGTTCCCGACCATCCAGACGAAGATCACGAACAGGACCGGCGCAACGCCGGGGATCCGGATGACCCGGCCCAGGGGCATCCGCGCCGATGCCTGCTGCCCGGGGGCGTCGGGTACCACGAAGACCGCGAGCACGAGCAGCACAGCGGTCAGGATGGCCAAGCCACCGAACGACCACCGCCAGCCGAACGTGACACCGAGCCAGGTGCCCAACGGTGTGCCGAACGCGATGCCGACCGGCGCTCCGCCGGCGACGAGCGACAGAGCGCGCCCCGCCAGCGCCGGCGGTGTGATCCTCACGGTATAGCCGGCCAGCATTCCCCACAGCATCCCGGACAGTCCGCCGGCGACGAAGCGTGCGGCGAGGGAGAACCCGATGTGCGGGGAGAGGGCGGCGGCGATGTTGGCGAGCAGGAATGCCGCGATTCCCATGAGGAACAGGGGTTTGCGGCGGAAACCGCGGGTGAGCACGATCGCCGGGATGGTGACGATGACGGTGCCGAGCGCGTAGGCGCTGACGAGCTGGCCGGCGATACCCTCCGGCGTCTGCATGCCGGTGGCGATCTGGGGCAGGATGCCGGCGGGCATCGTCTCGGCGGAGATGAGCAGGAAACCCAGCATGGCGAACACGAGCAGCGACGCCAATGGGAGGCGATCGCGCGTAGGTCGGGTTGCGCTGGCGACCTCGGCGGGAGATCCGATCATGACGGCAACGCTAGGGAGATGCGGGCCGGGCAGGAACACTCTGACAATGGATGTACCGGGAGTACACCAGACGTGTCAATGGCACGATCTGTTGTCCTACAGGACAAACGGGCAGCTGGTCCAGGCAGGTCCGGCACGATGATGTGATGCGCGCTGCCGTGCAGGGACGAGGGGGCGCCACGGTCTGCGGCGTCGCCGGGGTCGGCGATGCAGACGTGGCGGCATCCTGGTCGATGCTCACTGCGGCATCGAGTCAACCCGTCAGATCGATGACGCTCTTGGCGAACAGGCGGGTCTCAGACGACGTCGACCGTCACTGGGCCCTCTTCCAGCACCTCGAGTTCTGCCCGGGTGGCGTTAAAGGTTCCCAGGCGAGCGATCTGCGCGGACGGTGCGCCGCGCTCACCCTCGTAGAAGAAGGCCAGGTTGCCCCAGGGGGTGTAGATGGCCAGGTCACCTGAACCGACGCTGGACGGTGGCGAGCCCGCGAACCGTATAGGCCGGGGAGGGTAGGCGATCTTCTCCCGCCCGGCGAAGTCTTCGAACTCCAGGGTGAGGGGCAGCATCGACAGCAGGTCCCTGGTTGCCTGGGTGTCTTTGTCGATCGTCACATCGACCGATCCTGCGGAGGACGCGAAACGAACGGTCGTGCCGGGGATGGGATTCACAGGTGCATTCTCGCTGGAGGAGGTGGACGATGACGGGGCGGTATCGGCGGTGGTGCTGGTTTGGTGTGGTGTGGTGATCGTCGACGGCGGTGCTGCCGAGCTTGCCGGGGTCGGTCGGGCCGTCGTCGGAGCGACGGAGCCGCATCCAGCAAGGAGGAGACTCATGGCCAGGGCCCAGTTGGTGGCGGCGACCCGGGTGAGCCGGCCGATAGGAGGACTCCCGGAATGCATGGTGCACATCCCTTCTCTCGCAGGGGTGGTGGCCGCGTCGCCGGGGCGCACTGGTTGGAGCCGCGTCCCACAAGGGGTTGAGTCGCAGCGACGAAGCCTGGAGACAGACCTACTGGTCGGCGTGAACGGCGGAGGTCTGGGTGTCGTGCCCCTCGGTGGCGGCCCAGGAGGCGAGCAACGCAAGGGCGTGGGCGGTGGATGAGGCGGGTTCGGCGGAGTAGACGGTGAGGGTGAGTCCGGGCTCGGCGCGAAGGTCGAGGCTCTCGTAGGTGAGCTCGAGGTCCCCGACGACGTGGTGATGGAAGTGCTTGACCCCCGCGCCGTGGGTGCGGACGTCGTGCGCGTTCCAGCGGCGACGGAACTCCTCGCTGCGGGTGGACAGCTCTCCGACGAGCTCGTGGAGCCGCTTGTCGTGCGGGTCCTTCCCCGCCGCGGTACGGAGGTTGGCGACCGTCATGTCGGCGGACAGGTCCCAGTTGGCGTAGAAACGTCGCGCAGAGGTGTCGAGGAAGGTGTAGCGAGCGAAGTTGGGGGTCGCCATCGGGTCCAGAAGCAGGTCGGCATACATGGCGCGGCCGAGATGATTGGCGGCGAGGAAGTCCATCCGGTCGTTACCTACGATCGCGGGCACGGTGGTGATGGCGTCCAACGTCCACTGCAGTCCCGGCCGCACGGTCCATTCCTGGGGTTTCGGGCGCCGCAGGATCCGGTTGGTGCCGTCAGCCTCCCGGGCGAGCCGCATCAAATGCGTCCGTTCGGCGTCGTCGAGCTGGAGCGCGCGGGCCAGGGAGTCGAGCACGTTGGCCGAGGCGCCGGCGAGGCTGCCGCGTTCGAGCTTGGCGTAGTACTCGACGCTCATCCCGGCCAGCTGCGCGACCTCACTGCGGCGCAGTCCCGGCACCCGACGCCGTCCCCCCGGCGGTAGCCCAGCCTGCTCGGGGCTGATCTTGGCGCGCCGAGAGGTGAGGAACTCGCGCACCTCGGCTTGGTTGTCCATGACCGACGACCCTACGACGCCGAACGGGGGTTAGCGATGCACTGTCAGTACACCCATCAACGGTGCCTTCCTCAGCCTCCGCTGAGCGGGTTTGCTGGTGGTCATGAGACGAAGAAGTGTCCGTAGCGGTCGGGGCCACTCGGCACGTCAGTCCGCAGCAGCCGCCGCCGCTGCACTCCTGGTGGCGGTCACCGCCGCCGGCTGCGGCACGGTCGGTGGTTCCCCGCCTCGTGGATCAGGTCCTGTGGAGTCAACCGTGGCCGAGCAGGAAGGGCAGCGGGTCGTGATGGGCTTCGGCGAGGAGGTCGTGCGGGCCACACTGACTGAGACGGCGGCTGGTCGCGAGTTCGCAACCCAGCTGCCGTTGACCCTGGAGATGCGGGATCCGATGGGGCAGACCAAGTCCGGCCGACTTCCAGCCCCGATCGGCTCCACCGGCACGCGCACCACACCCGACCCGGACGCCGGTGGCATCTACTACGTGCCCGACAGCCAGATTCTGGCGGTCTTCTACGACGACCTCGGCCAGACCGTACCGGCCCCCGGCCTCATCCACCTGGGTGCTGTCGACGGCGATCTGTCCCCGGTAGCCACCGCCGGGAACCGGGTCCGGGTCCGGGTTGATCTGGCCGACTCGGCCAGCTCCTGACCATCCAAGACTGTTTGCATGTCGGCCGTTCCATCCACCACGTTCGATCACTATGAAGGAGTCCGCAATGCGCGGTGCCGTCATGTACGCCCCCGGAGATGTCCGGGTCGAGGACCGGCCGGAGCCGATCATCGAGAAGCCCACCGACGCGGTCATCCGCCTGTCCGCTTCGTGTGTCTGCGGGTCGGATCTGTGGCCCTACCGCGGAATCGAGGCGCTCGACGGGCCCCGGCCCATGGGTCACGAGTACTGCGGCATCGTGGAGGAGATCGGGTCTGCGGTCACCACGATCCGGCCGGGCCAGTTCGTCGTCGGCTCCTTCTTCGCCTCCGACAACACCTGTGAGATCTGCCGGTCCGGCTACCAGCCGTCCTGCCCTCACCGGGAGGCCGCGGCCCCCGGTGGCGCCCAGGCGGAGCGGATGCGGGTGCCGTTGGCCGACGGCACCCTGCTCGCCACCCCCGAGGTTCCCGACGACGACCTGGTGCCCCACCTGCTGGCGGCTTCCGACGTGCTCGGCACCGGGTGGTTCGCCGCCGTCGCCGCCGAAGCCGGCCCGGGCAAGACCGTCGCCGTCGTCGGCGACGGGGCGGTCGGGCTCCTCGGCGTCCTCGCCGCTCAACAGCTCGGCGCCGAGCGGATCATCGCCATGTCCCGCCACGCCGACCGGCAGGCCCTGGCGCGGGAGTTCGGCGCCACCGACATCGTCGAAGAGCGCGGCGACGCGGGTGTGGCCGCCATCAAGGAACTCACCGACGGGCACGGGGCGCATTCGGTGATCGAGGCCGTCGGCACCCAGGAGTCGATGTGGCAGGCCATCCACGCCACCCGCCCCGGCGGGCACATGGGCTTCGTCGGCGTCACCCACGACGTGTCGCTGAACGGCCTGGAGCTCTTCTTCTCCCACGTGCACGTCCATGGCGGTCCCGCCCCGGTGCGTCGGTTCCTGCCTGACCTCATCGACCGGATCTGGCACCGTCAGATCCAGCCCGGCAAGGTGTTCGACCTGGAACTGCCACTGGCGGAAGCAGCCGACGCCTACCGCGCCATGGACACCCGCCAGGCCATCAAGGTGCTGCTGCGGCCCTGATGTCCCATTCGCGAGATCCCGAACAAACCGTCGCCATGCCAGACAACGCCGACGGCGGCGCCCCCGGCGACGGCCGGGGCCGGTCTGATCGTCGACCTGCCACCGCGCGGGACGTCGCCGCCCTCGCCGGGGTGGCCCTCGGGACGGTGTCCAACGTCGTCAATCGTCCCGACAAGGTGGCGCCGTCAACCCTTCACCGGGTCGAGGAGGCGATGACGCAGTTGGGCTGGAGCCGCAACCAGATCGCCCAGCAGCTGCGCGGAGGCCGAAGCGCGGCCATCGGCGCTGTCGTGGTGGAGCTGAGTCCCCACACCGTGAGGCTGCTCGACAGCATCGAAGCCGATCTCTCCGTCGCGGGGGTCACCCTGCAGATCACCACCAGCGCTCACGACCGGCAGCGGGAGCTCGACCGGATCGAGCTGTTCATGGAGCAACGCGTGCGAGGCATCCTGCTCAGCCCGGTGCAGAGCTTCTACCATCTCCACCTGAGCCGGCTGAGCAAGCTCAACATCCCGCTCGTCCTGCTGGGACAGCACTCCGCCACCTCGGACCTGTGCTCGGTGACCGGGGACGACGAGGCCGGGGGGCGGCTCGCCGTCGCTCACCTCGTCGCGGGCGGGCACCGCCGCATCACCGCGGTCGGGGGACGAGCCGACAACCACCATGTCCGGGCCCGGTTGGCCGGCGCCCGCTCCGCCACACCGCCGGCTGCCTCGCTGACCGTCCATCCCACCGACACCTACGACGTGCGCGCCGGCACCGAGGCGGCGCTGACCGTCGCCGCCCTGCCGGCCAGTGAGCGACCCACCGCCGTGTTCGCCATCAACGACCTCATCGCGAGCGGGCTGATGCGGGGGCTGACGTCCGCCGGCTTCCGGATCCCCGCCGACATCGCCATCGTCGGCTACGACGACCTTCCCATCGCGCAGACCACGGCGGTGCCGCTGACCACGATCCGCAACCCGGACGTCGCGCACCGAGCGACCTCCCTGCTGCTCGAGGAGATCGCCGCCGCCGACAGCGGAACCAGCCACACCCACCACCAGCTCCGGCTCACCCCCGAGCTGGTGGTCAGAGACTCCACCGCCGGGTACACCCACGAGACCGCGGCTCACGGCTCAACAGGAGGTAGGTATGCGTGATCCAGACTTCGCCGGCGTCCGGTGGACCGGGCACTGGATAGCCCCGGATGTCCCCGCCGCTGGAGTGTCTTCCTGCACGACGGCTACGACACCTTCGGCGAGTGCTGGGGCTGGGGCACCCCCGTCCACGCCTGGAGCGCCACTCCCTCCAAGGACCTGATCTGGCACGTCCTCGGCGTCACCCCAGCCGAACCCGGGTACACGGCCGTTCGGGTCGCACCCCGGCCCGGCACCCTCACCCGCATCGCCGGAGCCGTCCCGACACCGCACGGACTCGTCCGCGTCGACGTCGCGGCCGGCCAGGTGCACGTCACCAGTCCGATCCCCGTGCGCCTCGTCACCCTCACCGGCGACGTCATCGAGGCCGAGGCCGGCACCCACACCTTCGGCTTGTGAGCACCCAAGCCCCACCCAGCCCCGATGAACCGGCGCACCCCCAACCCACCGCGACGAAAGGAAGACATGAGACGACGTTCCATCGGCAGCATCCAGGTCGGCGCGATCGGTCTCGGCGGCATCGGCCGCGCCAGCGCCCTCGCCGATCAAGAGCTGCGCGACCTCACCGCCCACCGACCCTCACCCTCATCAACACCCCATCAGGAGATCTCGTGACCACCATCGCCCTCGTCGGCGCCGGCCCCGGGCTCGGCGCGGCCGTTGCCCGCCGCTTCGGAGCCGAAGGCTTCTCCGTCGCTGTCGTCTCCCGGCAGCAGGAACACGTCGACGCCCTCGCCGCCGACCTGGCCGCGGCCGGCGTCACCGCCCGCGGCTACGCCGCCGACGTCCGCGAACCCGAGACGCTGACCGCCGCGCTGCAACGCGCCGCCGACGACCTCGGCACCATCGAGGTCCTCCACTACAGCCCGGTCCCGCAGGCAGCATTCATGCACCCGGTCCTCGACACCACCGTGACCGACCTGACCGGAGCGATCGAGTTCTCCGTCTACGGCCCCGTCACTGCCGTCCACCAGGTGCTGCCGGGCATGCGCGCCCTGGGCCGCGGCACCGTGCTGTTCGTCAACGGCGGCAGCGGCGCCCGACCGAACCCGAAGGTCGCCGGCACCTCCATCGCCTTCGCCGGCGAAGGCGCGTACGCGACCATGCTGCACACCGCGGTGGCCGAGGAGAACATCCACGTCGGGCAGCTGATCATCCCCGGCGGCATCACCCACGGACACCCCACCCACGACCCCGACGTCCTCGCCGACCGGCTCTGGACGATGCACACCGACCGAGATACCTTCCGGGTCTTCGCCGAGCCCATGGACCTCTGACACCCCGGCTCTGTAGACACCTCTGGAGAGAAAAGGAACCCACTGATGCTGACCGTCAACGCCTACGCCGCCACCTCCCCCACCGACCCGCTGGGGCCGACCACCATCACCCGCCGCGATGTCGGACCCAACGATGTGCTGATCGAGATCGCCTACGCCGGCGTCTGCCACTCCGACATCCACACCGTCCGCGGCGACTGGGGCCCCATCACCTACCCCCAGGTCGTCGGCCACGAAGTCGCCGGCACCGTCACCGAGATCGGCACCGACGTCACCGAACACGCCGTCGGCGACCGGGTCGGGGTCGGCACCATCGTCAACTCCTGCCGCGACTGCGACAACTGCCGCGCCGGTCAGGAGCAGTACTGCCTGAACGGCAACATCCAGGCCTACTGCTCCCTCGACCGGGACGGCACCATCACCCAGGGTGGCTACTCCACCCACGTCGTGGTCGATGAGGACTACGTCCTCCGCGTCCCCGACGCCCTGGACTTCAGCACCGTCGCCCCGCTGCTCTGCGCCGGCATCACCACCTACTCCCCGCTGCGGCACTGGCAGGCCGGGCCCGGCAAGACGGTCGCCGTCGTCGGCATGGGAGGCCTCGGCCACCTCGCCGTCAAGCTCGCCCACGCCATGGGCGCGGAGGTGACCGTGCTGTCGCAGACCCTGTCCAAGCGCGACGACGGACTCCGCTTCGGCGCAGTCTCCTATCACGCGACCAGCGACCCCGCCACCTTCGACGAGCTCGCCAACACCTTCGACCTGATCATCAACACCGTCTCCGCCCCGATCGACCTCAACGCCTACCTCCGGCTGCTGCGCCGCGACGGCACCCTCGTCAGCGTCGGCGCCCCGTCCGAGCCGCTGCCGGTCGCGGTGTTCTCCCTCTTCGGCAACCGCCGCTCCTTCGCCGGCTCCTCCACCGGCGGGATCGCCGAAACCCAGGAGATGCTCGACTTCTGCGCCGAACACACCATCGAACCCGAGATCGAGCTCATCGACATCGCCGCCATCAACGACGCCTACGAACGCGTCCTGGCCTCCGACGTCCGCTACCGCTTCGTCATCGACGGCACCAGCCTTCGCGCTCCGGAGTGACCGTCAGGCGCCGACCCTCAGCACGCCTCCCTCTGGTGATCTACGTCCTGGCGGCGGGGACGTTCCTGATGGGGACGTCTGAGTTCGTGGTCGCCGGGCTGCTGCCCGAGATGGCGTCCGACTTCGAGATCACTGTGGGCCAGGCCGGGTTGGCGATCACGGTGTTCGCGTCACGACCAGCTACCCGCTGATGCTGGCGGCGCGGTGCCTGACCGCCTTCGCCACCGGCGCGTTCTGGGCCGTCGCAGCGGTCGTCGCTGCCCGCACCGTCAGCCCCGCCACCAGCTCGCGGGCGCTCGGCATCGTCCTGGGTGGTGGGATGCTCGCCACCGTCCTCGGCGTTCCGCTCGGCGCGGTCGGCGGTCAGCTGATCGGCTGGCGCGGCCCCTTCTGGGCGCTGGCGCTGCTGGCGCTGGTCGCCGCCGCCGCGGTCGCACATACGGTGCCGGCCGACAGCGTCCACCGACCCACGCCCTCGATCCGCGCCGAGCTGGCCGGACTGCGGTCGTCGCGCCTGTGGCTGACGTTGGCGACCTGCGCCGCGGTCAACGCCGGCGTGCTGTCCGTCTACAGCTTCATCGCGCCGGTGCTGACTGACCGGGCCGGGTTGCCGACCTGGGTGATCCCCCCGCGCTCGCCCTGTTCGGCGCCGGAGCCCTGGTCGGGTCGGTCGTCAGTGGCCGGTCCGGCGACAGCCACCCGTTCGGCACCCCCGCTGACCACCGCCGCAGCCACCCTCGTGGCAGCCGTCGGGCTCTGCCTGTTCTCGACCTGGCCGATGCCCACGCTGCTGCTGTTCACCGTGCTCGGGCTGGTCGGGCTGTCATCGAACCCTGTGTTGATCAACCTCGCCGTCGGCTACGGCGGTCACGCACCCACGTTGGCCAGTGCGATGGCGACTTCCATGTTCAATCTCGGCACCGCGATCACCAGTCTCGCCCTGATCGGGCGACTCGGCTCCCTGGCGCCGCTCATCGTCGGCGCCGTCTTCGCCATGCTGGTCTTCGTCCCCCTCACCCTGCTGGTCATCCTCGAGCACCGCACCCCGAGCAGACGTGGTCACCTCGATGTCAGAAGCCCGCCGATGACTGACCAGGGCCCGAGCGCACCTCCGAGTTGACCTCCTCACCCGTACCGAAAGCCACCTCGACCGCTGCTCGCGCGGGGTCAGACCAGCAGCTGCCGCCGAAACACCGAGAAAGCCAGGAGTTCGTGGGAGAACTCCACCAGGACCAGGACGGGTCGGAGAGGCTGTCGGGTAAGACGGTGGATCTGGCTGGCGGGTCGTCCGCTCAAGGGGACAGACCGGCCACGGTGTCCGACGCCGCCGGTCGCCCCACCCATCGGTGGCGATACGTTGCCTTCGTCGTTGACCACGGACGGTCGTGACACCCACGCCGGCCAGAGCAGCCAGGCCGCTCGCGGTGGCGCGGTCCGTTGCGACCGCATAACGGGTTGGCATCGTTGTCGCCTTCCTGAGATACGACTTAGGAAATCGACCGGAATCCCTTGACACAGGGAGGTCTGGCGTGGGTAGATGCTATCCGACAACGTTGTCTTTCCGGGGCTCCCGGGGGCAGCCGGACACCAAAAGGAGCACCATGCATCGTCGCAGATTGCTCGCGCGCAAAGGCCTCGTACCGCTGGCCCTGATCGCCGCGAGCTCCCTCCTCCTGACCGCTTGTCAAAGCGGCGGCGAAGCCTCTCCGGGTGGCGAGGGTGGTTCCGGTGATGAGGTCGCCGTCACGCTGATCACCAAGACCAGCACCAACCCGTTCTTCATCGCCATGCAGAAGGGCGCGGAGGAGGCGGGCACGGCGAACAACGTCTCGATCACGACGGCTGCGGGTAAGGAGGACGGCGACGAGACGACCCAGATCGCGGCGATCGAGGCTGCCGTCGCTCGGGGCGACCAGGGGATCTTGATCACCCCGGCCACGGATGGTGTGAACCCGGCGATCGAGGCGGCGCGACAGGCCGGCCTGTACGTGATCGCGCTCGACACCCCGCCGAACCCGCCGGACACCGTCGACATCACGTTCGCCACCGACAACTTCAAGGCCGGCGAGCTGATCGGCCAGTGGGCGGCGAAGACGATGGCCGGGCAGAAGGCCAACATCGCCCTGCTCGACCTGTTCAACGACAAGGTCGCCTCGGTCGACTACAACCGGGACCAGGGCTTCCTGACCGGCATGGGAATCGATGTTGCCGACAAGACGAAGAACGGTGATGAGGCCCCGACCGGGACCTACAGCGGCGGGGACTACCAGATCTTCTGCAACGAGCCGACCAACGGCGCCCAGGACCAGGGCCGGACGGCGATGGAGACCTGCTTGGCCAAGTCCAAGGACATCAACCTCGTCTACACCATCAACGAGCCGGCGGCGGTCGGCGCGGCGGAGGCTCTGGAAGCCGCCGGGGTGAAGGCCACCATCGTCTCCGTCGACGGCGGCTGCTCGCCCGGCATCGAGGCGGTCAAGAGCGGGACCATCGGTGCGACGTCGCAGCAGTACCCGGTCAACATGGCCAAGCTCGGGGTCGAGGCGATCGCCAAGAAGGTCCGTGACAACGTCGACCCGGAGGTCACTCCTGGCCTGGACTTCTACGACACCGGCGTTGCCCTGGTCACCGACAAGCCGGTCGAGGGCGTGGAGAGCATCACCACCGCAGAGGCCGAGAAGATCTGCTGGGGCTGACAGCCCTCACCTGCCGGCCGGTGGTCACCATGCGGCCGCCGGCCGGCGGGACTCTTTCCCCATCTCGAACCATCTCCTAGGTGAGCCCTCTTCAGGGCTACGGCGAGGAAGCCACTATGAGTGTCGATACCCACGCCCCGGCGACTGCGGCTGAGCAGTTCGCCATGCGGCGACAGTCGCCGGTGCAGCGCGTGCAGCATCTGCTGCACTCCCACCCGGCGCTCAGCCCGCTGCTGGTGCTGATCGTCTCCATGATCGTGTTCACGATCATCAACCCGCGGTTCGCGCAGCCGGCCACGTTGTCGATCATCATCCAGCAGACGGCGATCATCGCCGCGTTGGCGATCGGTCAGACGTTGATCGTGCTGACCGCCGGTATCGACCTGTCAGTCGGTGCCATCTCGATCCTGTCCATGTTGTTCATGGCCAACCTCGCGGTGAACAACGGCGTGCCCGCCGCTCTGGCCCTGCTCCTGGGGGTGGCCCTGGGCACGTTGTGCGGGCTGTTGAACGGGTTGCTGGTCACCCGGATCGGGCTGCCGCCGTTCATCGCCACGTTGGGCACGCTGAGCATCTTCACCGCCGTCGGCCTGCTCTACTCGGGCGGGGCCAGCATCGGCCGGCGGGAGATGCCCCCGCTGTTGAACCTGATGGGCACCCCGATCCCGATCGGCCCCTTCCGGCTCACTGTCGGTGTCTTGTTCGTGGTCTTGTTGGCCGCGGTGGTGGCGTTCGCGCTGAGCCAGACGGCGTGGGGTCGCCACGTCTACGCGGTCGGCGACGACATCGAAGCAGCACGGTTGGTCGGCATCCGGGTCGACCGGGTGCTGCTCAGCGTCTACACGGTGGCCGGGCTCATCTACGGACTGACCGCGTGGGCGCTGATCGGCCGGGCCGGCACCGCCAGCCCCAACGCGATCGTCAGCGCCAACCTGGAGACCATCACCGCTGTGGTGATCGGTGGCACCAGCTTGTTCGGTGGCCGCGGCGGCATCATCGGCACCATGCTGGGTGCCCTGATCGTCTACTCGTTCAACATCGGCTTGAGCCTGGCCGGCGTCGACGACCAGCTGCGCGTGCTGGCCATCGGTGTGTTGATCATCGTGGCCGTCTCTATCGACCAGTGGATCCGGAAGGTGAAGGCATGACCACCCCGCAGACCAGCGACCTGTCCGACCAGGACCGTGGCACCGTAGGCCTCGGGTCACCACCGGTCCTGGCCGAACCCAGCCAGACCGTGCTGTCGGCCCGCCGGTTGATCAAGACCTTCGGCAAGGTGGTCGGCCTCGACGGCGTCGATGTCGACCTGTTCCCCGGCGAGGTGCTGGCCATCATCGGCGACAACGGCGCCGGCAAGTCCACCCTGATCAAGGCGCTGACCGGCGCCTTGACCCCGGACTCGGGGCAGGTGTTCCTGGACGGCAACGAGGTGAACTTCCGCAGCCCCCAGGACGCCCGCCAGGCCGGCATCGAGACCGTCTACCAGACACTCGCCGTCGCGCCGGCGCTCGACATCGCCGCCAACATGTTCCTCGGCCGGGAACGCCGCCGCTCCGGACCGCTCGGATCGGTGCTGCGGATGATGGACAAGAAGGGCATGAAGGAAGACGCCGGTAAATCGATGGCGAACCTCGGCATCGCCACCGTCCAGAACATGTCCCAGGCCGTGGAGACCCTGTCCGGCGGCCAACGACAGGCCGTGGCCGTGGCCCGCGCGGCGACGTTCGCGACCAAGTTCGTCGTGCTGGACGAGCCCACCGCCGCCCTCGGCGTCAAGGAGACCGGGCAGGTGCTGAACCTGATCCAACAGATCAAGGCCAAAGGCCTACCGGTCATCTTGATCAGCCACAACATGCCGAACGTGTTCGAAGTCGCCGACCGGATCCACATCGCCCGACTCGGCGGCTGCGCCGGCGTCATCACCCCCGCGTCCCACACCCCGACCGAGGCAGTGGCGATCATGACCGGCGCCACCACCCTGGCCAAGGGCTGATCGCCATGGCAGGCATCCGGGAACACGTGCTGGTCGGCTACATCCCCTCTCCGGCGGGGGTCGCCGCGCTGGACTACGCGATCGCCTACGCCGAACGGAACCAGGCGAAGCTGACCGTCGTCAACACCGGCAAGGACGGCGACTACGCCCACCCGCAGTTCGCCACCGCCGAGGACATCGACACCATCGACGACCTCTTGTCGACCAAGGCGATGGCGCACACCATCGTGCGCCCCACCGACGGCAAACCCGCCGCCGAGGCTCTCCTCGACGAGGCGGAGAGGGCCGGCGCCGACGTCATCGTCATCGGCGTCCGACGCCGCTCCCCCGTCGGCAAGCTCCTCACCGGCTCGACCGCCCAAGCCATCATCCTCGGCGCCGACTGCCCCGTCATCGCGGTCAAACCGAGACCGGCCGGGTAGCGCTGCTGTCGATCGCAGTGGCGGACGGGATTGCGACAGCGAAGCGGAACAGGTTCTGCGGATCCCACCGGCCTTTCAGCAGCTGCAGCCGGGCGATCGTCTCAGCATCGAAGGCGGTGCGGCCGTCAGGGACACCGCCATCGGGGCGGGCGGTGAAGTTGTAGAGCGCCCGCCCGCCGGTGAACGGCTCCAGCTGCCGGTACAGCTCCGTCTGCTCGATGGCCGCGTCGGCGAACGACGGGCCCGGATAGGCCGAGGTGAAGACGTTGAACCTCGCGTCTCGGTGTCCGACGGCGTTGGGAACCGCCGCCGGCGTGCCGAGCGCCCCGCCGAGGTGACGTACCTCCAGCATGAAGGGCCGGGCAGGACCGCAGCCGTGGAGCAGCATCGCGCTCACGTCCTCGTTCCAGCCGGGCAGGGCCGCGCTCCCGCAGCTGACGGGCTGCGGCCTCGTCGGGTCGTCGTCGGCGTTCTGGGAGTTGAGGAGCGCCCAACGACTGTCGCTTACCGGGCGAAAGCTGGACCGGGACGTCCTCAGCGCTCCGGCGGTGCGTCGTCAGCCACTGTGTTGACGTACGCGAAGCCAGGCCAGGACAGCCAGCACCCGGCGGTGCCCGTCGTCGTCGTCCGCCAGTCCGAGCTTGCTCATGATGTTGCCGACGTGGGTCTCCACCGTGCGGTCGGTGAGCCACAGTCGCCGGGCGATGCCGGCGTTGGTCCGGCCCTCGGCCATCAAGGCCAGGACCTCCCGCTCCCGTGGCGTGAGGGCGGCCAACGGGTCGTGTTCGGTGCGGGGGCCGAGCAGGGTGGCAACGACTTCGGGGTCGAGGGCGGAACCACCGGCAGCCACCCGGCGCAACGCATCCAGGAAGTCGTCGACGTCGAACACCCGGTCCTTCAGGAGGTAGCCGAAGTGGCCGCTGCGGACCAGATCGATCGAGTGCCGGGTTTCGATGTGCTGGCTGAGCATCACGATCGGCAGGTCAGGCATCCGGGTCCGCAGCTCACCGGCCGCGCGGGCGCCGTCGTCGGTCCTGTCGGGCGGCATCCGTACGTCGATCACCACCAGATCCGGCACTTCACGCTCGACCGCCTCGATCAGACGGGGGGCGTCCGGAGCGCGCCCCACGACCAGATGCCCGGCGTCCTCGAGAAGTCGGGCCAGTCCCTCCCGGAACAGCGCCGAGTCCTCTCCGATCACGATGCGCATCGTCGCTCCACGGACTCCTTCGGGGGCACGAGCGCGCGCGTGGTGGACAGCACGACTGGCAGCGCCGCTCGCACCTGGGTCCCGCGACCCGCCGCGCTCTCGACCTCCAGCGATCCGCCCAGGGCAGCCACCCGGTCGGCCAGCCCGGATCCCACCCCCAGCTGCGCACCGCCACGCCCGTCATCGCTGATGCAGACGAGGATCTCCCCGTCGCGGCGGACGACTCGCAGCACGATCCGAGTGGCCTCGGCGTACTTGATGGCGTTGGTGATCGCCTCACTGGCCACGTAGTACGCCGTGGTCGCCACCGTGTCGGGCAGCGGGGAGTCGTCCACGTCCAGATCGACCGCGAGCGGCACCGAGCGGACCAGGTTGGACAACGCCGCCGGCAGACCGTCGTCGAGACTGCTCGGCCGCAGTCCGTGGGCGATCTGGCGGAGCTCCGCGACGGCCGACGCGAGCTCGGCCACGCTGTCGTCCACCAGCTGGTCGACATTCACCGTGCCGTCGGCGAGGTGTCGCTGGGCGAGCCGCAGAGCCAGGCCGAGTGAGACGAGCCGCTGCTGGGCGCCGTCGTGCAGGTCGCGTTCGAACCGACGCCGCTCCGCGTACCCGATCTCCACCAGACGGGTACGACTCGACTCCGCCTCGCGCAGGGCGGCGGCGACCTGTGCGCGCAACCGCACCACCTCGACCAGGGTCGTGATGCGAGCCGCCGCCTCGCGCAGCAGCTCCGTCGACGCCGGACCACGGCCAGGGACGATGATCCCGGTGGGTTGGTGACCGGTCGACACGGGCACCGCCCTGCCGACCGGCACCGGCGACGAGTCCGCAGCCAGGTAGCTGTCGGTGCCCGGCGTCCGGTAGCCCACCCGCAGCTCCGGGTCCCGAAGCGCCTGCCGGAGAACGTCCTCGAGCGCCTCGGGACGTGCTCGCCCGGCACTGACCTCGCCGTGGAAGCGGTCCAGCGACTGCCGCATCCCCCGTCGCAGCGGATACATCCGAGCATCGACGAACCGCTGCGAGGTCTTCCGCAGCGGCCAGAGCACCAGCGCGGCGGCAGCCGTCGCGACCGCCACCCGGACGTGGGAGTCGCCGCCGACCAGCGCACCGGTGACGGTCGAGGCAACGGCATACACCCCCACCAGACCTGCGGTGACCACCCCCCAGGCCACGGCCGAGGCCAACGCCCGGTCGACGTCGTACAGGTCGTAGCGCAGCACAGCGATCCCGACCCCGACCGGCGTCGCCACGATCGAGGCGATCCCGACGGCCGCGCTCACCCACAGCGGCCGGCCCCAGACGAGGATCTCGACCAGACACAGCAGAGGGTAGAGCGGCACGCCGAGCCCGGCGAGCGCCAGCCACTTGATCTGCAGGCGCTGGATCCGGTCGGCACGCCGATAGCGCAGGACGAGCGAGACCGCGGCGGCCACCAACAGCGCCAGCATGACGACGAACGGCACCGTCGAGACCACATCCAGCCAGGCCGGCGGCAGCCCGAACGGGCGGTCCAGCGTGTCGAGGGGTGCCCGGAAGGCGGTCGCCTCGACCGCGCCGTACGCCTGAACCAGGGCAACGCAGACGACCAGGACCGGGGGCACCCACCGCCACCGACGCGAGGGCAGCCGTCCGTCGGGAAAGTGGAGGAGCAGCAGGGCGACGGCGACCAGGACCCACCAGCTGTTCTCGGCCGTGACGGCCACCAGCCAGGCCCAACGTCCTGGCTCGCCGAACCCGGCCAGCCAGATCAGCCAGAGCTCCTTGACGACCACCACGGCAACCGTCAGGGACAACAGCCCGAGCAGCACGCCGACGACGGCGCCACTGGGGTGCCGAGCCATCAACAACGACAGCACGCTCGCCGGCAGCACGACCGCGACGGCGATACCGAGATTCGCCCAAGCGGTGGTGTCGGCCAGCACCACGGACAACGCCACCGCGGCGATCAGGGCCACCGCAGACAGCGCGGCGAACCCGATCGTGAGCGCTCGCGGCCACCGCATACCAGCACTGTAGGGAGGCCACCGCCTCAGCGGACTCCGTACCAGTACGGGGATCGATCCCGTACTCGCTCCGATGCCATCGCGGCCGGCCATTCCTAGGGTTCTTGCCACCACCCCTTCGACCCAGGAGCCCACCATGACGACCACCCCGACCGCTACCACAGCTGAGGTCTCAGCCGCCGAGCGCGCCGACGGCACCTCCCCGGAACGGGCCCGACGCAGGGTCGCCGCCGTGGGCCTCGGTGTCGGTGCCCTGACCGTCGCCGGCCTGCTCGCGACGACGCCGTGGGGCGAGCGCAACGCGACGAGCTATGACGAGATCACCACTGTGCGCGATGCGGCCTGGGCCGGCATGCTGGCCGACGGCATCGCGTTCGCCGTCGTCGCCGCGCTGTTCTCGATGACCGTCCTGTTCCTGGTCCGAGGGCGAGGGCGAGCGCTCGCTCTTCTCGGCGCGATCGTCACCTCACTCGGCGGGCTGCTCTTCGCCATGGGCAGTCTCGCCTTCGCGTCTCTCGCCTGGTACGCCACGTCGCCGGCGATCCCGGTCGACACCGGGCGGGCGCTGATGGCGTACGCCGCAGAGAACCCCCAGCACGGCTTCGTGCCGGCCATGATCGGGTTCCTGCTCTACACGGTCGGTTCGCTGCTGCTGTCAGTCGCGCTGCTGCGCGGCCGGGCCGTGCCCGTCGCCGCCGTGATCGTGTTCGCCGCGTTGACGCTGTCACAGTTCGCTGGGGTCGACGGACGCGGTCTGGACCTCGTCCAGATCGCCCTGATGCTGCTGCTGGCCGGGCTGGCGGTCATCGGCTTCCGGCGTGCCTGACACCTCGCCGGCCGCCGACCGCGGTGTCACAGTGGCACGACCGCCAGCCGCGGCCCCTTGTCTAGGCTGACCAGATGATGGCGAGGTCGATCGTGTTGTTCCTGCTGGCCGCGGTCGCCGAGATCGGAGGTGCCTGGCTGGTCTGGCAGGGCGTGCGCGAACACCGCGGCTGGATCTGGGTCGGCGCCGGAGTGATCGCACTCGGTCTCTACGGACTCGTGGCGACCCTGCAACCCGACGCCCACTTCGGCCGGATCCTCGCCGCCTACGGCGGCGTGTTCGTCGCCGGATCGCTGCTGTGGGGCGCCCTCGTCGACGGCTTCCGCCCGGACCGATGGGACGTCGCCGGCGCACTGATCTGCCTCGCTGGCGTGGCCGTCATCATGTACGCGCCTCGAGGCATCAGCTGATGGGTGACCCGGACGCCCGAACGGCGGCCGAGCCCGTTCTCAGCCGCTGACGGCCGCGGCGAGCTGCGCCAGGGAGGTCTCGAGCTCGTCCTTGCCCACCAGCGGGAACCTGATCTTCTTCAGCAGCTGCTTGTCGGTCACCGACGACCAGTCGTAGGTGAGGGTGACGTCGGTCTGCTCCGGCCCCGCCGGGTTCAGCTCGTACACCCACTCCCAGCCCGGGGGCTCCTCGCCGGCCGGAGCCGTCTTCCAGGCCAGCAGCTGATGGGGCTGGTAGCCCGTGACGTGGTTGTCCGTCTGGTACTCACCGCCCATGTGATCACCTGTCATGTTCATCCGGAACGTGTCGCCGACGGCGGTGATCCGCTGGGGGTGATCGGCGGAACGGAGGAAGCCCGAGCCGTCGAACTCGACATGCCGGTCCGGGTTGGTCAGCAGGTCGAATAGCTCGCTCGGGGCGACGTCGATGCTGCGCTGCACGGTGATAAAGGTCTGCTCCGTCATGCTTTACAACGTACACACCCCGTCTCGGCGTGGCGTCGGCGAGCGGGCCCGCTCTCGCTCACCGAGTTGCGTGAGAACGTTAACGGAGTAGGTTGAAACGATGCACTTCCGTTATCTCGGCAACTCCGGACTCAAGATCTCGGAGATCACCTACGGCAACTGGCTGACGCACGGCTCGCAGCTGGAGAACGAGCAGGCCACGGCCTGTGTCCACGCCGCCCTCGACGCCGGCATCAGCACCTTCGACACCGCCGACGTCTACGCCAACACCAAGGCCGAGACCGTCCTCGGTGAGGCCCTGAAGGGTCAGCGGCGCGAGTCGCTGGAGATCTTCACGAAGGTCTTCGGCCCGACCGGACCCAAGGGCCACAACGACGTCGGCCTGTCCCGCAAGCACATCATGGAGTCGGCCGACGCATCCCTGCGCCGCCTGCAGACCGACTACATCGACCTCTACCAGGCCCATCGGTACGACTACGAGACGCCGCTGGAAGAGACCATGCAGGCGTTCGCCGACCTGGTCCGCCAGGGCAAGGTGCTCTACGTCGGGGTCAGCGAGTGGACTGCCGACCAGCTCCGCGACGGTGCCGCCCTCGCCAAGGACCTCGGCTTCCAGCTGATCTCGAACCAGCCGCAGTACTCGGCTCTCTGGCGGGTCATCGAGGCCGAGGTGGTGCCCACCAGCCGCGAGCTCGGCATCTCCCAGGTCGTCTGGTCCCCGATCGCGCAGGGCGTCCTCACCGGCAAGTACGTGCCGGGCCAGGACCTGCCCGAAGGCTCCCGGGCCACCGACGACAAGGGTGGGGCCAACATGATCGCGCGCTGGATGCGGGACGACGTGTTGGAGCGGGTGCAGCAGCTCAAGCCACTGGCAGCCGACTCCGGTCTGTCGATGGCCGCCCTCGCCGTGGCCTGGGTGCTGCAGAACGACAACGTGGCCACCGCGATCATCGGCGCCTCTCGCCCCGACCAGGTGCACGACAACGTGGCGGCCGCCGGGGTCACGCTGCCGGCCGAGCTGCTGAGCAAGATCGACGAGGTGCTCGACCCGGTGATCGAGCGCGATCCGGCTCGGACGCTGGAGAGCTCGCCGAAGACCCGCGAGGTCTGACCCACCCGCTGACGCACAACCGAGGCCGAACCCCCCTCGCAGCCCGCACGGGATGCGAGGGGGCCGGGCGGCACGGTGCACACCCCGCGAGCAGCACCTCACCGATCCACCCCGGTCGCGCGCGCCGAGGGAGAGCAACCGTGGGTGCGCGGTGTGAACTCGGTCATATTCGGGCATTTCCGGCGAATTGATTCGCGACTTCGTTGCCACTGGACTCCGGGCTGATATAGGTTGATCTCGCAGGTTCGGGCCGGTTCGTCTTCGAAGGGGATTTCGAGGACTCGAACGGACGTTGATGTCTTGACTGTATGGAAACAAGACGGTAACGAATTGCCCATCGGGGGAAAACGAAATGACCCATCTCAGTATCGTCATGCCCGTTTACAATGAGCTGAACACCATCCGACAAGCGATCGACAGCGTGCTCGCCGTCGACTTCCCCTGCTCGGTGGAGCTCATCGTCGTCAACGACGGCAGCCAGGACGGCACCCGCGACATCCTCGAGGACGAGTACGCCTCCAGCGGAGCCAAGATCATCCACCACGCCACCAACATGGGCAAGGGCGCCGCGGTTCGGACCGGGGTCGGCGAGGCCAGCGGTTCGCACGTGATCATCTTCGACGCCGACCTCGAGTACAGCCCGGAGGACATCGCGCTGCTGGTCCAGCCGGTGATCGCCGGACTGGCGAACCACGTCTTCGGCACCCGCGTCTTCGGGATGAACACGAGCTTCCAGTCGTTCAAGTTCGCCATGGGCGGGCGCTTCACGACGCTGGTGGCCAACCTGCTGTTCGACTCCTGCGTGACCGACATGCACACCTGCCTGAAGCTCTTCCCCCTGGAGGACTTCAAGACGCTGCAGCTGCTCGAGGACGGCTTCGGGCTGGACACCCAGCTCACCGCACGTCTGCTGCGATCCGGCGTGCGTCCGTACGAGGTGCCGATCAGCTATCGGGCACGGAGCGCCGCGGAGGGCAAGAAGATCAGCTGGACCGACGGTGTCGAGTGCTTGATGATTCTCTTCAAGGTTCGATCCCGGCGCCCGGCAACCCTTCCCACACAGGAAACCGTGCCGTCGCTGTTGGCTCGCGCGAGCGGCTCCACCGCGCTGATCACGCGCGCGGAGCCGGCGATCCGGACGGCCGTCGGCTGAGCCGCGGGTAGCGCTCGAGGTCGTTCCTCGGCGGTGGCGACCGGCGACGTCTGGTCACCACCGCCGAGGAGGTCCCGGACAGAATCCGCGGGGCCCTTGTCGGCACGCACGACTCCTGGCTATCGTCGGCTCGTCAACGCGAACGACAGGTACGGGGATCTCGTCGGCGCCACGTCCGATCCTCCGAGGTACTCGTGCACGCAGCCGGGCCCACCGACCATCTCGTCCTCCCCCGACGCCGACGCCGCAGCCGCCGCTGGGTGGTGCTGCTCGTCGGCATGCTCGTCGCGGCGACGACCCTGACCTCGGTGGTGATCACTCCACGGGCCACCGCCGCCCCACCTCCTCCGTTGCGGATCGGCACCGCCTTCGGCAACGAGCTGATGTGGGCCTCGGACGCCGAGCTGGACAAGGCGCTGGACAGCACCAGGCTGGTCGGCGCGGACTGGATCCGGGTCGATCTACCGTGGGCAGACATCCAGCCGAGCTCGCCGCAGGAGTTCTCGTGGCATCGGTTCGACCGGATCATGGCCGCCGCCGGCGCACGCGACCTGGCGGTCATCGCCACCCTCGCTTACACACCGGCTTGGGCCCGCACGCCGGGATGCCCTCATCAATCCTGTCGCCCCCGCGACTTCGCGGAATTCGCGCAGTTCGCCAAGAATGCGGCCCTCCGCTATGCGCCAGCGGGATTGCGTCATTGGGAGATCTGGAACGAGCCAAATACCCAGGCTTTCTGGTATCCGACTCCGAATGCAGCCGATTATGCTCGGCTCCTGCGATTGAGCGCCTCGGCGATCAAAGAAGTCGACGGCTCGGCCACCGTGCTGCTCGGCGGGCTCTCCGCCGTGCAGTCCCCGGCCTCCGGTGCCGACATCCCGCAGGTGACGTTCCTGGCCGACGTGAGCATGTACCGGGGCACGCACGCCGTCGACGGGGTGGCGTTCCACCCCTACACGTTCCCCTTCCTCCCGAGCCACTACGACCCGGGCGGCTGGCGGACGTCCTGGAACACCATCCACGGCTACGACCCCAACGCCGCCGGCTTCAGCAGCCTTCGGCACGTGCTCGACACCTACGGACTCGGCCACCAGCAGATCTGGCTGACGGAGTACGGCGCTCCCACCTGCGGCCCGCGCACTGGCTCCGGCGGTGAGCCAGGGGCCACCGTGGATCACGTGACCGAGCAGCGGCAGGCCGCCATCGCCGGCGACGCGGTGCGGGTGGCGAGCGCCGACCCCGCACTCGGCGCGCTGGTCTGGTACTCCGAGCGTGACCGGTCCTGGAACCCCACTACCACGGAGAACTGCTACGGACTGCGGCGCCCGGACGGATCGCCGAAACCGGCCTGGTGGGCGTTCCGGGACGCGGTGTCGGCCGTCCGCGCTTCCAGACCAGCTCGCTGATCGGTGCGCTCCGGGCTCAACAGCTGCGACCAACGATCGAGTCGGGCGTCCCAGGCGAAGGAGTGCACCGCAGCCGTACGGCCCGCCGCAGCCAGGCGACTGGACAACGCCGGGGAGGTCAGCACGTCACGACAGGCGCCGGCCAGGGCGTCCACGTCTCCCGGGGGGACCAGCAGGCCGGTCTCGTCCGGGCGGATGACGTGCACGATGCCCCCGACGCGCGAGCCGATGACCGGGGTCCCGCACGCCATGGACTCGACCAGGGTCATGCCGAAGGACTCCGCTTCGGTCAGTGACGGCAGCACCGTCACCGCCGCGTGCTGGTACTCCGCCACCAGCTCGCGGCCGGAGCGGTGACCGACGAACGTCACGGCGTCGAGGCAGCCGAGGCGGTCGGCGTGCTCCCGGAGACCCGGCACGGCATCCCCGTCGCCGACCAGCCGGAGCTCCACGTCGTCGACGACCAGCCGCAGCCGGGCGAAGGCGGCGATCAGCACGTCGACGCCCTTCCAGGAGGAGGAGCGGTCGAGCCGACCGACGTAGAGCACACGCCTCGACCGGCTCGCCGGTCCCGGGGCGAAAGCCTCCGGGTCGACGCCGGGACTGATCAGCTCGGCGTTCGGGCGTCCGTACCCCAGAGCGGTGGGCGAGACCGCCACCACCCGCTCGGCGGCGTCGAACAGGCGCGGTAGCCGATAGCGCTCGTAGGCGCGCAGCACCGGGTCGACGAGCGACCCTCCCTTGACCATGGAGCCGGAGTGGTAGGTCGCGACCACCGGCCGTTCGCCGGCTGCGGCGATCGCCGCGTCGGCGAACAGCGGCACCGGCGCGTGCGTGTTGATCACGCGTACCTGCTCGGCGGCGAAGATCTCCCGCATCTGCCGACGCCAACGCGGGTGGTAGCCGGTGTTCGACAGGCGGGCCAGCACCGGCAGCCGATGGACCGGCACGCCGTCGAGACTGTCGCTCACCACGCGACGGGTCGTCCCGGTGGTGACCACGATCGGCCGGACCCCGGTCTCTGCGGCCAGCCGGTCGACGATCCGCCGTGCGTAGTGCTGCACACCGCCCACGGAGGGCCAGTAGTACGGGGTGACGACGGCCACGGTCTGAGCGCTCGGTGTCTCAGTGCTCACGACGATCTCCCTGGTGATGGGCGGACCCCGGCTGGAGGACGGAGCGATAGGTGTCGGACAGCGCAGCGACGTAGCGATCGGCCGAGAAGCCGGCCAGCGCGTACGCCCGCGAGTAGGCCCGCATCCGGGCCCGCAGACCGTCGTCTCCGGCGAGACGGCCCAGAGCGGCGGTGACGTTCTCCTGGGTCGGTTCGATCAGGGCCACCAGCTCGCGGTCGAGGTCGTACAGGCGGTAGCCGGGATCGTCGGTGGTGATCACCGCCAGACCCGAGGACATCGCCTCCTGCACCGTGAGAGGGAAGCCTTCGGAGACCGATGGCAGGACGAAGATGTCGCAGGCACGGTAGAGGTCGGCCACCTCCCCGACTCCCCGGGATCCCAACCAGCGCACCCCCGGACGCTCCTGCTCCCCACTCTCCGCCAGATCGCCGCCCACCATGATCATGGTCGCGCCGCAGCCGGCCGCAGCCGCGACCTTCGCGAAGCCCTTCTTGGGCACGAAGCGGCCGACGAAGATCGCCAGCACGTCGTCGGCGGGGAGATCGAAGCGGCGCCGGATCTCGGTCCGCTCGGTGTCGTCCGCGGGCGGCCGGAACTGCTCGGTGTCGACGAGGTTGGCCACGAAGCGCAGCTGGGCCTCGCGCGCCCCGAGCTGCAGCAGGAACTCGCGGACAGTCGCATTGAGGTAGCAGACCGCGGCCACGCGACGCAGGATCGCCGGTCCGATCAGCCGGTAGACGAGGCGCTGCACCAGCATCACCAGCCGGGACGGATGGTCGATCATGTGGACGTGCTGGGTCAGGACGACCGGTGTGCCGCGCAGCACCGCCAGCAGAACGGCGCACCACGTCGTGAGGTAGAAGAGATCGTGGACGTGGACGACGTCGGCGGCGGCCACCAGCCGACGCAACCGGGCCACCGCCACCGGGGTGATGAGGGGGAACGGCACCCGGGTGGCCCGCTCGATCAGGTTCAGCGTCGGGACCCGCACCAGGTCCAGGTCGGTGCTGACCGGTTCGCGGCCGACGCGGCCCCCCGGCGCGGTCGTCGCCACCGTCACGCGGTAGCCGGCACGAGCGAGGTGCTCGGCCTGGGTCTGGACCGCCCGTTCGAGGCCGCCGACGTGCGGCGGGTAGTAGTGGCTCACGATCAGGACCGAGAGTCGGTCCTCGCCGTCCCCTGGCTGCTCGATCTCGGACACAGGTCCGTCCTGCTCGGTGATCGTCATCGGTAGATCCTCGCTCCCCCGCTCGAGTAGATCAGGCTCTTGTTGTCGTCCAGCGCAGCCATGGGATAGACGTAGGTGAGGACATCGCCCTCGAAGAAGATGGCCACCGTGCCGTTGCGGACCGTGGTGGTTCCCAGGACCACGTACGAGCCGCTCCGCAGCTGGGTCGGGTAGATGGCGTCCAGCGGCTGGGTCCCGGAGAAGTTCTGCAGCCGGGCCGAGGTGTAGCGGTCCGAGCTCACCTCGCCGTCGGTGCCGGCATCGGCCTGAGCGGTGTTGAGCCAGTTCATCGCCGCGACCTCCTCCGGGTGGGTGTAGTAGATGTCGTAGTACTGGCCGGCGTTGTTGAGGTGCAGCTGCAGCGGGTAGCCGCCCAGGGCCTGCGGGATGAATCCGCACAGCGACAAGGTGAAGAACGCCGCCACCACCACGCACGCCCGCTGTACGTGTCGGCGGAAGACCAGTCCCATCGACGCCGCGCACCCGATGGCCAGGAACGGCGCCAACGTGAAGAGCGCCTGCTGGAACGCCCGCAGCACCCCGTAGTCGACCGACAGGGCGGGCAGCACGACCTGGGCCGCCACCACCGCGAAGGACGCAACGCCCAGGGCGAACAGCTCCCGGTTGACCGGCCTGCCCCGGTAGCGCCCGATCGCCACCACGAGCAGCCCGATCACCACGAACACCTGCAGGGCCGCCGCGATGCCCGAACGGAGCATCTTGTTGAGCGTCGACGGCGGCAGGCCCGCGGCCGCCAGCACCTTGCCGATGGGGCTGAACGCGGCCGTGGGCGGGGTGTAGAAGGTGGCCCGGTCGTCGACGACGTCCGCGAGCGGCAGCAGGTAGTCGGGGTCGCCGATCGCAGCCCGCTGCTCGGCCTGCTCGGCCTGGTAGGTGGCGAGCTTCTCCGCCGGCGACGTCGCCTTCGGCCCGAAGATGCTGTACGCGGTGTCGGACGACCGGGTGGCGGAGGCCTCCCCACTCAGTGTCGCGCTCAGCGAGGCGAAGGTCCGCTGGAACTGTCCACCGCTGTGGGTGATGGGCGATGTCCACAGCAGGGTCAACACCAGCAGTGGACCGATCACGGCGAGGCCGAGCAGCGGCCGGACCCGGCTGCTGATCACCGGCGGACGAACCAGCG
The DNA here is from genome assembly GCA_036524985.1 of Microlunatus sp. Taxonomy (GTDB): domain Bacteria; phylum Actinomycetota; class Actinomycetes; order Propionibacteriales; family Propionibacteriaceae; genus Microlunatus. Next base: position 48,364 of record DATDBH010000092.1, read on the forward strand.
GCACCACCGCCGCCAGCCTCGAGACGGCCGGCAGCAGGAGACCGATCATCCAGGCCCCGATCATCGTGGCGAGGAAGACGTAGTTGGTCGAGTAGTGGCTCAGCAGGATCCCCACCGCGAAGGCCAGCGCCCAGACCATCCGCCGGCGCCGGCCGTAGCGGTGGGTGCGGAGCAGCATCAGCACCGCGGCCAGGAACAGGAAGGCCAGCTGCTGCCGGATCAGGAACGGCAGGTCGGAGAAGTAGGTGGGGAAGATCAGGAAGAAGACCACCCCGAGCAGCGCGAGCCACTCCGGCACCACCCGTCGACAGATCATGAACAGCATCACCGGGCAGACGGCGAAGACCACCTGGAGAACGACCTTGAAGATCATCGCCCCGGACAGCCCGGTCGCGGAGGCCAGCATCGCCGGGAGGATGGTGATGCTCAGGCACGCGTAGTAGGCCGATCGGAAGACCTCCGGGTGCCAGCCGCCCAGCACGTGGGTGAGGTCGAAGACCTTGTACTCGTACTGGTTGTCGTGGCCGGTGATGTACCAGCCACGCAGCGACGTCATCACCACGAAGGCCAGCGACAGCGCGTAGAGCACGAGCAGTCGCGTGCCGAACGGCATCCGCTGGTGCCGCACCAGGAGCAAGATCATCGTGGCAGCCCAGGAGGCCAGGCCGATCATCGCGACCAGGCCACCGGCTCCGTTGTCGAGTCGCACGGCACCGATGATCGAGAGCAGCACGACGCCGATGGCCAGGCACGCCATCCCCACGCCTCCGGGGTGTCGACGGACCCAGGCGCGAGCACGTCGGGCCAGCCCTGAGGCCCGTGGCCGCCGGGACGGTCGCCAGAGGGCCAGGAAGGCCATGCAGCCGCCCAGGCCGAGGAGCACCGGAATCCGGTCCAGGGGACGCTCCACACCCAGCAGCGGCAGCCCGTAGTCCAGCAGCAAACCCAGCAGATACAGCCCCAGGACGGTGGTCGGCACCGTCAGGAGCCAGCGGTCAGCCCGGCCCGGAACCGGCCAGTCGATCTTGGCGTGCAGCAGCACGGCCGGCAGCGCCAGGGTGAGCAGCAGTCCGGCGACCGCGTGCAGCGGTCCGCCGACGCTCGGCCCGACCAGCCGGACCGCCACCAGGGCGGCCACCAGCACGACCACGGCCAGGCTGAACCAGCGGTCGGGGCCGACGGCGCGCAGCGGGACAGGCAGCCGCCACCCTGCCGGGGATTGCGCTTGGAGCATGGTCAGCACCCTTCCTGTACGGAGTTGTAGATCTCCTCGAGCACTTCGATCTGACGGTCCCAGGACGCCGCCCGGCCCGCCGCCCGGCTGCGAGCGGCCAGGTCGGCGCGCAGGGCGGCGTCCAACGCGACCGCGCGGATGCCCTCCCGCAGGCCGGCCACCGACGGCGGGACCAGGAGGCCCACGCCACTGAGCAGCTCGGTGTTGCCCGGCACGTCGGTGGCCACGACGGGCAGCCCGGCGCCGAGCGCCTCGAGCGCCGAGATCGACATGCCCTCCCGGTCCGAGGACATCACGAACGCGTCGGCCCAGCCGTACCAGTCCCGCAGCTGACGACCGCGCTGCGTCCCGACCAGGCGGACGTTGGTCAGCACGCGGTCGAGGAGGAGCTGATCGAGCGCGCTCCGCAGCTCACCGTCCCCCACGACCACCAGCTCCACCAGCTCGCCGAGGCCGATCATCGCCTCCACCAGCCGCACCGGGTTCTTCTGGGCGTCCAGCCGGCCGACGAACAGCAGCTTGAGCGACGACGTGGCGTCGTCGCGGTCGGTGCGGTCGGTGCGGTCGGTGCGGTCGATCGAGTAGAAGGCGTCCGGGACGCCGTTGTGGACGACCCGGACCCGGTCCGGCGCGACACCGTACCTGTCCGTCATCACCGACGCCTGCTCCGTCGACAGCACGATCACTGTGTGCGCTCCCCGCAGAACCGGACCCAGGACCAGCCGCTTGTAGGCCGGCAGCAAGAACCCCAGGAGGCCCGAGGGATCCGCGTCGAGGTGGAAGTGTGCAACGTAGTCGCGACGTCGGAGCCGCGAGGTGAGCCAGACCACCTCGGGAACGAACGCGTGCGCGATGTGCGCGTGCACGATCACCTCCCGGGGCAACCGCAGCAGCCGGAGCAGCAGCCCGGGAGCCACCGGGGTGTGCGCGACGGCGCAGCCGCGCGATCGGCGCACCCGTACGCCGTCGATCTGCTCGTCACGTGGCGCGTCAGCGGAGCCCACCGTGGTGGTCGCCACCTCGACCCGGTGCCGTCGGGCGAGCCGCTCGGAGATCATCTGGGCCACGTTCTCCAGCCCACCGACGCGCGGTGGGTAGCTCGCCGCGACCTGGACGATCCAGTGCCGAGGATCCGTCGGGCAACCGGGAGACTCCCTCATCATCGCGTCACCTCGTTGGTCCGGGTGCGAATCCAGGTCAACCGCTCCGGCCGATCGACCAGCACGACCTCGAGTCGCTCCCAGTCCAGGCTCGCGGTGTCGGCCCGGACCTCGATGTCCTCGGCCTCACCGACGCGCAGCAGCACGCTGCCCTGCGCGGTGCTCTGGCGCACACCATCGGAGAGCACCACCCGATAGGCGAAGTCGGTGCTCTGCGCCTCGTGGCTGCGGATCCCGAACCGCACGGTGGTGGTGGCGCCCACGGTCTCGGCGACGGGTCCCTCCGGAGCCAGATAGAGCTCGGTGAAGACGGCCGGGCGGTGGGTGAAGGTGAGAAGGAGCTGGTGGCGGCCAGGGGGCGTCAGGGCCGCCACCAGCAGTAGGAGGGCGAGGAGTGCGGCCAGCGCCGCAGCGACGGCACGCTGCGTACGGGTCCAGCTCTCCCCGGGTGAGCCCACCGGGCTCGACGTGGTCTGCTTGCTGCTCATCGCGCTGTCTCCTCGATCCGAGTCCGGGCGTGCCGACGCACAGCCCAGAGGGCGTAGCCCGCGGCGAGCGAGGTGCCCACCAACCAGGCCACGCCGGTCCACACCAGGCCGTACCCGGACAGGGCGACGCTCAGTCCGATGACGGCGACACAGGAGAGCCCGTTGGCGATCACCAGGGCCCGCAGGTCGCCGACGATCTTGAGGGCGAAGCTCGCCCAGGTGCTCAGCCCGATGAAGATCGCATTGGCACAGAACACGATCAGCAGGGGCTGCGCCGCCTCCCGGTAGGAGGTGCCGAACACCTGCAGGATCAGCCCACTGAGCAGGGCGACGCCCACCGAGGCCGGCACCAGGACGAGAGCGAGCAGCCTGCCGGAGCGTCGCAGCAGCGGGACGAACGCCGATCTGTCGTGCGACCCCTCGGCGAACAGCGCCTCACCCACGGCCGTCGCGAAGGCGAGCAGCAGGGTAGCCACCTGGAACGCGACGTAGTAGTAGCCGGCCTCCGCAGCACCCAACCGCTCCAGCACGACCAGCGGAACGACCAGCATCGGCAGCAGGCTCAAGACGCTGCTGAGGTAGGTCCCGGTCGAGTAGCGCACCTGGGATGTGATCGCCGTGCGTCGCCGCGTCACGTCGACCCGCAGTCCCAGCACCTGGCGCATCAGCACCAGCGAGGCGACCAGCGCGGCAGCGGCACCGGCACCGACGGCGCCGAAGATCCCGATCGCGCCCAGTCCGAGCACGAAGACGGGTAGGGCGACCTTGACCACCCCCTGCAGCAGACCACTGGTCAACGCGTTGAAGCCGCTGCGGCGCCGGGCGATGAACACCGCATCGGTGAGCAGGTTGAGGGCGGTCGCCACGGCACCGAGCACGAACAAGATCGCGTACGGGCCGGAGTCCCGGACGAACGACAGAGACGGCACAGCGACCGGGAACATCAGCACGCAGCCGGTGCCGATCACCGTCGCCACCGCCGCGACGCCGCCGACAGCCTGGGTGACCAGCGCATCGGCTTCGCCCGATACGGGCAGGAAGCGGACCATGCTGGAGTTCAGGCCGAACAGGCTCAGGTAGGCGACCAGCGATGCCGTGGAGATCAGTGACGTGGCCAGACCCACGTCATGGGGCGAGAAGAGTCGGGCGACGACCGCCCAGAAGCCGAACCCCAGGGCCGCCGTGATGATGCTCGCGACCGCCAGGAACGCCGAGTTGCGCAGCAGGTGGTTCCGCTGCCAGCTGATCTTGATCTTGCTCCAGGTCGGTCGTGACGTGACCGCCTGGGTGGTGACGTGGTGCATGTCCGTGCCCCTTGCCGCCACCCGACACACCGTCGACCCTGACCCCCCTGGCCCGGAATCTGCTGCGTTGCGGGTGGCCCCCGAACCGCCGAGCCGTGGGACGCACGGACGGCGGAGCCATCGACCGGAGGTCGATGGTGAACCCTCGTAACTGGACCTCGGTCGCCCACGGCGAGCCCCGCACACACAGCGAGGCGCTGGCTCCGAACGGTCGAACTCACGCTGATGACTGAACTCGTTCCCTGCCTGTCGACAGGTTCCGCGTCATCGCGGTGTGCCTCTATGCAAGCACTTCGAGGGGACTGGCGTCAAAGCGGTCCCCGAACCTCGACCGCGGCCGATCGGACGGGCTCGCCCCTGGTCGAGGAGCATCGACGGGCCACCGACCCACCCAGGTGACAGCCCGGTGACGGGGCCGCGACGAAGGAGTGACAAGATGCCGCGCCGCGTGGCGTTCGTGCTGAGCGCGCCAGACCTCGCGCAGTTCTGGTACGTCGGACGGCGAGAAGTGCGGCGGGACTCGTGTGAACAAGATCACGGCACCCCGGACAGCATCGAGGGCGGCCCCCCGTGCGGGGTGCCGCCCTCGCAGGGCCGTGCTCAGACGCGACTTCACGCCACCAGCGGTCAGACCGGCGACGATGCGGCGCTGGAAGATCAGCACCGCGAGCAGCAGCGGCACCGTCACGATCACACCGGCGGCCATGATGGTGCCGTACGGGGTGTCGAAACCGGTGGTGCCGGTGAACTTGCTGATCGCCACGGTCGCCGTCTGGTACGCCGGGTCGGGGGCGAAGGTCAGCGCGATCAGGAACTCGTTCCACGCCGCGATGAAGGTGATGATCGCGGTCGTGAACACACCGGGCGCCGCGAGCGGGATGATCACCTTGCGGAACGCCTGCCCCGGGGTGCACCCGTCCACCATCGCCGCCTGCTCGAGCTCGACCGGCAGCTGCCGGAAGAACGCGGTCAGGTTCCACACCGCCAACGGCAGCGCGAAGGACAGCGAGGGCACGATCAGCGCCTGGTAGGTGTTGATCCAGTACGGGAACCAGCCGAACGGCGGGGTCGAGCTGAACATCTTGAGCAGCGGGATCAGCAGCGTGACCCCGGGGAACATCGAGCAGGCGATGATGATGCCCATCACGAGGCCCTTGCCGAGGAAGTTCAGCCGGGCGAGCGCGTACGCCGCCACCAAGCCGATGACCAGGGTGAGGATCGTGGTCGTGCCGGCGACGATCACCGAGTTCAGCAGGGCCCGTCCGAAGTTGTTGCTGCCGGCGAAGACCCCGAAGTAGTTCTGCACGGACGCCGGGCTGGGGATGAACTCGGTGCTCCGGCCCTCGGTGGGCAGTCGCAGCGAGCTGACGATCATCCAGTAGAACGGCAGGATGCAGTAGATCACGATGAGCGCCATGCCCAGGTAGGAGGCGATCTTCCCGATCCGCGCCTTCGGGCTCTCCTTCGGGTGGGAGAGCCTGGCCACATCCTCAGCCGACGTGTGCGATTCGACGGTTGTCGTGGTCATCAGTGGTTCCCCCCCGTCATCTCGAGCGTCGCCGCCGTACCGATGCGTTCCTCGTCATCGACGTTGCGCCCCTTCTTGCCCTTCTTCTTCTTGGGCGGTGCACCCTCACCGACGACGTCGGCCCCGAGGAGCCTGACGAACAGGAAGGCCACCAGCATCACGTAGACGAACAGGATGATCGAGTACGCCGAGGCCTGGCCGTACCGCTGCTGACTGGCTTCCTGGTAGGCGAAGATCGACAACGTCTCCACGTAGTACTTACCCTGCCCGACCATGCCCCAGGGCAGGTCGAACATGCGCATCGTGTCCAGGGTGCGGAACAGCACCGCCACCACCAGGGCCGGCTTGACCATGGGCAGCGTGATGCGGGTGAACTGCTGCCAGGTGGATGCTCCATCGACCTTGGCGGCTTCGTAGACCTCGGCCGGGATCGTCTGCAGACCGGCCAGGGTCAGCAGTCCGATGAACGGTGCGGTCTTCCAGACATCGGCGATGACCACCGCCCAGAACGCCGGGTTGTCGTCGGCCAGCCAGAGGATCTGGGTGCCGAGGATGCGGTTCATCACCCCGGCCTCGTCGAAGATCAGCTTCCACATCAGCGCGGACACGATCGTGGGGATCGCCCACGGGACGAGGATGCCCGCTCGGACGATGCCGCGACCCTTGAACGCCTTGGCCATGATCAACGCCATCGCCACGCCGATGATGGTCTCGAGGATCACGCAGACGATGGTGAACAGCGAGGTGTTGATGAACGCGTTCCAGAACCGGTCCATGCTGCCGTAGGCACCGACCACCTGGTTCTGACCGGCGAAGACGTCGGTGTAGTTCTGCAGCCCGACGAACTGCTCGCCCCCGCCGACGAGCCCGGTCTCCGGGTCGATACCGTCATTGACCCGGAAGAAGGACTCCCGGATGGACATGATGATCGGGATGCCGACCACCAGCAGGATCACCAGCAGGGTCGGCGACAGCAGGATCCCGGCCAGTCGTCCCTGACCGTCGCTGAGGGCGTTCTTCCGCTTCTTCGGCGGCGCACCCGACGGCTTCTTCTCAACAGCAGTGGCTGTCGCCATTGCTCACGACCTCTCTCCTGAGTCGGGTCCAGCGCAGGGCGGGCAAGCTGCCCACCACTGCGCTGGACGCGACATCTGGTTGGTGGAAACGAGCTACTGGATCAAGCCCTCGAGCTTGGTCTGCAGCTCGGTCAGGGCGGCCTCGCTGGTCGTCTGACCCTGCAGTGCGGCGTACGCGGAGTCCTGGATGGCCAGGGTCACGTCGCCGTACTTCACGGCCACCGGTCGCGGCTGAGCGGTCTCGATCGACTTCAGCAGGATCGGCATGTAGGCGTACTGCTTGGTGATGTCGGCATCGGTGTAGAGAGCAGTCCGGGTGGGCGCCGCCGAGGTGGCGATGACGTTGGACTTCTGGATCTCCTCCGAGCCCCACCACTTGATGAACTCGGTCGCGGTGCCCTTGTTCTTGGCGTACTTGCTGATCGCCATGTTGTGGCCACCGAGGCTGGACACACCGGTACCGGTCTCACCCACCAGGGGCGCGACGTCGAACTTGCCGGCGACCTTGGACGAGCCGTCTTCCTTGTTGGCCAGCGAGTACACGTACGGCCAGTTGCGGTGGAAGATCAGGGTGCCGTTCTGGAACGCCTGCCGGCCCTGCTCCTCCTGCCAGGTGATCGCACCCTTGGGGATGGTGCCGTCGGCGAACCAGTTGACCAACCGGTCGAGACCGGTCTTGGCCTCGGGGGTGTTGACGTTCGGCTTGCCGTCCTCGCCCACGATCACGCCACCGGCGGAGTTGACGGCTTCGGCGAAGTTCACCGTCAGACCCTCGTACTTGTTGTACTGACCGGCGAAGCACTCCAGCTTGGAGTCGTTCTCACCCTTCTGGATGGTGTCGCAGGCGGCCTTCAGTTCGTCCCAGGTTCCCGGAGGCTGCAGGTTGTACTTGTCCAGCAGATCCTTGCGGTAGTAGAGCAGGCCACCATCGGAGGACACCGGGTAGGCGTACAGCTTGTTGAAGTACTTCGCCGTGTTCACCGTGGCCGGCAGGAAGTCCTCGGTCGGGAACTTGTCGGCGGGCAGCTCATCGACGATCTGGTTGGCCGCGAACTCGGCGGTCCAGACGACGTCGACGCTGAGCACCGTCATCGCGTCCGACTTGATCTGCGCGTTCTGCAGCATCTGCTGGCGCTGCTGATCGGCGTTGTCCGGGAGCTCCTGGAGGGTGACCTTCTCGTCCGGGTGCTCGGAGTTCCACTGATCGATGAGCTTCTGGACGTTCCCGGAGGTGTCCTTGCCCTGAACGTAGGTGATCGGACCCTTCTGGTCGTATGCCGCGTCGGCGGAAGCGCCGCCTTCCGGCGTCGTCTCACCGCTGCCGCCACACGCGGCGACAGCCAGGAGAGCGGTCAGGGTGCCGGCCGCAAGAGCGATCCGGCGCGCACGTCGTGCGAAAGCCATGCATGCCTCACTTCGTTGTCGTGACACCGGTGTCTTCGGGTGCCGTCGGGTCACAGTAGGCGCCGTGCAACACGAACGTAATAGTTTCCCCAGGGTGCGTTAAGGATTGTTATAGACGGCTAGCACACCGAACCGGTTCAGGAAAAGAGCGCTCCCAGTCAAAGGAACGTTCACAACCCGTGCAAGCGCTGGTAGCCCGATCTTTCGGAATCCAGAGATACCGGCCGCCGTCCCTCACAGGTACAAGCCGGTCTGGCCGTCGGGCAGACCCTCCGTCGCCACCGCGTGCAGGTCACGCTCTCGCAAGAGCACGTAGTCCTTGCCGCGCACCTCGACCTCGGCACGATCGTCCGGGTCGAACAGCACCCGGTCGCCGACCTTGACGCTGCGGACGTTCGCCCCGGCCGCGACCACCGATGCCCAACCGAGCCGCTTGCCGATCGCCACCGTCGCCGGTATCACGATGCCGCCGCCGCTGCGTCGCTCGCCGCTCTCCCCGTCGGTCGAGACCAAGACACGGTCGTGCAGCATCCGGATCGGCAGCACGTCGGAGGCGTCGGACGTCGGGGGCACGCTCAGCTCCCGCCGCGGCGTGCCAGCGCGCGCACGATGACCAGGAACACGAGTCCACCCACCACGGCTCCGGCGCCGGCCAGCACCCGGTTGGTGCGCAGGTCACCCCGAGCGTTGAAGATCAGGGCCTTGCCGGCGTCCACCTCGTTGCCGACGAACTGCTTCACGCTGTCGATCTGACGCTGCTTGATGCGGGTCGGGTGGACCTGGTCCACGAGCTCCTCGGCGGAGTGCGCCAACCGCAGCCGCGCAGCGGCCAGGTCGGCCTCGATCTGCTCGGGCGTCCTGATGGGCTGGGTGCTGTCGTTCGGGGCCACGTCTCTCCTCGTCGTCGCAAAGCTCAACTCAGCGTATTGCAGTGTTGTCGCGGCTCGCTGCTGACTCCGCGCTGCAGGCCGCTCGCGACGGGTTAGGTGCCGAAGGAGGGACTCGAACCCTCACACCCGAAGGCACAGGAACCTAAATCCTGCGTGTCTGCCAATTCCACCACTCCGGCCGGCTTCCGCTCAGATCTTGAGGTCGCGCTTCAGCTTGTCGACGTGCCCGGTGGCCTTGACGTTGTACTGGGCGACGGCGACGGTGCCCGTGCCGTCCTCGGCGACGTCGACCACGAAGGTGGAGCGGATGACGCCCTCCACCAGCTTGCCGTACAGCATCTTGCTGCCGTAGGCCGCGTACGCCGTCAGGACCTGCTTGTCCGGGTCGGCGAGCAGCGGGAAGGCCACTGACTGGGCCGACTTGAACTGCGCGAGCTTGTCGGGGCTGTCCGGAGAGATGCCGACGACCGCGAGGCCCGCGGAGTCGAGGTCCTCCACGGCGGCGGTGAAGTCGACCGCCTGGGTGGTGCAGCCCGGGGTCATCGCCGCCGGGTAGAAGTAGACGATCACCTTCCCGCCGGCGTAGTCGGCCAGCGAGACCTGGTTGCCGTCGGCGTCGGTCAAGGTGAAGGCGGGGGCGGCGTCGCCGGGGGCCAGTCGATCGGTCATGATCGCCACCCTACCGAGCCGCCGACCAGGCGACCGCGCCGCTCGGCGAACGGCCACCACACCACCGGAGCACAGCAGCCGGGTGGCTGCCGTGCTCCAGGAGCTGAGGGGTGAGGTCGGCCGTCAGGCCGAGCACCCGGACATCAGTCGTTCGCGGGCTTCGCGGTGCCGATGTTGGGGTTGTTGCCGACACCCTCGTCGAGGGCGACCTTCGACGCGGTGATCACCGCGTACGTCGCTCCGGCGATCGCCGCACCGATGATCGGCGCGACGAAGAACAGCCAGACCTGACCCAGGGCGGCACCGCCACCGAACCACGCCACCCCGAGGGAACGGGCCGGGTTGACGGAGGTGTTGGTGACGGGGATCGACACCAGGTGGATCAGGGTCAGACCCAGACCGATCGCGATCGGGGCGAAGCCCTTCGGGGCCCGGTCGTCGGTCGCGCCGAGGATGATGTAGAGGAAGACCGCGGTCAGCACGACCTCGATCAGGAAGCAGGCCAGCAGCGAGTAGCCACCGGGCGACCGGTCGCCGTAGCCGTTGGTGGCGAACCCGCTCTCGACCGCGTTGAAGCCCGGCTTGCCGTTGGCGATCACCAGCAGCACGGCACCGGCGGCCGTGGCCGCCACCAGCTGCGTCACGATGTAGGGCAGCAGCAGCTTCGGGTCGAACCGCTTGGCGATCGCCAGGCCGATGGAGACGGCCGGGTTGAAGTGACCGCCGGACACGTGGCCGAAGGCGAAAGCGCCGGTCAGGACGGTGAGACCGAAGGCCAGGGCCACACCGAGGAAGCCGATGCCGAGCTGAATCGGGTCGGCATCGCCGCTGAGAAAGGTGGCGGCCAGCACGGCGGCTCCGCAACCGCCGAAGACCAGCCAGAAGGTGCCGAGAGCCTCGGCGCCGAGCTTGGCGCTCAGCGGGATCTCTTTCATGGGGACTGTCTCCTTGCGCAGGTCCACCCACCGCGGACCGTTCGGCAGGAGACTACGGTCCTGCTGCCCCCACATCGCACCGCACACTCCGCACTGGACCGCACCATCTGGAAAGTCGCGAAAACGTAATAAAGGTGAAACCGTCCCGCTCGTCGCGAGCGCTCTCGCGCCAGTCCGGACCGATCGAGGGGAAGCTGACGTCTCCGGCGGGTTCGGCGTCCACCTCGGTGACCTCCAGGGAGTCCAGTCGGTCCCAGGCGGCGGCGTAGACCTGTCCCCCGCCGGCCACGAAGACCTTGCTCGGCGTCAGCGCAGACGCCCGGTCGAAGGCATCGTCCAGGTCGACGGCAGTGATCACCCCGGCGGCCCGCCACGCGGGATCGCGGGTGACCACGATGGTGGTCCGGCCCGGCAGCGGACGACCGATCGACTCGTACGTCTTCCGACCCATGATCAGCACGTGGCCCATGGTGAGCGCCTTGAACCGGGCCCAGTCCTCCGGGATCCGCCAGGGGATGTCGTTGCCCGACCCGATCACCCCGTTGCGGGCGACCGCGGCGATGCCGATCACCTCCGGCCGGGTGTCGCCGGTCGGCCCGGCGTCGGCCGACCGTGGGTCCGCAGTCATCGCGCTCGGGCTCAGACCGCGATCGGGGCTTTGATGCCCGGGTGCGGGTCGTAGCCCTCGATCGCGATGTGCTCGAGCCCGAAGTCGTCGATGTCGGTGATGCTGTCATCCAGGCGAAGGGTGGGCAATGGTCGGGGTTCGCGAGCCAGCTGGCGCCGCGCCTGCTCGAGATGATTGAGATAGAGGTGCGCGTCGCCGAGGGTGTGGACGAAGTCCCCGACCGCGAGGTCGCAGACCTGCGCGACGAGGTGGGTCAGCAGCGCGTACGAGGCGATGTTGAAGGGCACGCCGAGGAAGATGTCGGCCGAACGCTGGTAGAGCTGGCAGGACAGGCGTCCGCGCTGGTCGGCGCTGTCGGCCGGGGCGGGAGCGACGTAGAACTGGAACATGGTGTGGCAGGGCGGTAGCGCCATGTGCTCCAGGTCGCCGACGTTCCAGGCGCTCACCAGGTGCCGCCGCGAGTCCGGGTTGGTCTTCAGGCCGGAGATCACGGCGGCGATCTGGTCCACGTGGTTGTCGTCGGGGGTGGGCCAGGAGCGCCACTGGTAGCCGTAGATCGGGCCGAGCTCGCCCGAGTCGTCGGCCCACTCGTCCCAGATCGTGACGCCCTGCTCGTGCAGCCACTTCACGTTGGTCGACCCCTGCAGGAACCACAGCAGCTCCGCCACCACCGAGCGGATGTGCACCTTCTTGGTGGTGAGCAGCGGGAACCCCTGGGTCAGGTCGAAGCGCAGCTGGTAGCCGAACACGCTCAGCGTGCCGGTGCCGGTGCGATCGGACTTCTGCACGCCGTGGTCGATGACGTGCTGCAGCAGAGCGAGGTAGGTCTTCACGCGGTCTCCTCCTGGTGCGCCTGGCGGCGGGTCCCTCCGGTGGTGTTGCCGGCGTCCAGCCAGCCCTGCAGGTCGATCAGGATCGCTCGGACGGCGCGACCCCGGTGGCTGATCGCGTCCTTGGCCGCCGGGTCGAGCTCGGCGGTCGTCTGGTCGTACCCGGACGGCACGAACAGCGGGTCGTAGCCGAACCCATTCTCCCCCCTGGGCGCGGCCAGCAGGCGACCTTCGACCACGCCGTGTCGGACGACCTCGGAGCCGTCGGGGGTCACCATGGCCATTGCGCAGATGAACCGGGCCGTCCGGTCGGGCAGGGGCAGGTCATCGAGCTGGCGCAGCAGCAGCGCGTTGTTGGCGGCGTCGGAGGCGCCCGGGCCGGCCCACCGCGCCGACCGCACGCCGGGCATCCCGTTCAGTCGGTCGACGGCGATCCCGGAGTCGTCGGCCAACGCGATCCGGCCGGTCGTCGCGACGGCTGCCCGGGCCTTGATCAGCGCATTGCCCTCGAACGTCGTCTCCGTCTCGGCCGGCTCCGGGTAGCCGGGCACATCGTCCAGCCCGAGAACGGACACCTCGAGACCGGCCGCCTCGACCAGCCGCCGCAGCTCGGCGAGCTTCTTCGCGTTGTGGGTGGCCAGCACCACCTCGACCTGACTCATCGGTGTCGGCTCACGCGGTGAGCGCGGCCCGCTGCAGGCGGGTCAGCTCCGCGCACCCAGCGGTCCCGAGATCCAGCAGCCGGTCCAGGGTCGCCCGGTCGAACGGCTGACCTTCGGCTGTCCCCTGCACCTCGATGAACTCCCCCGCGCCGCTCATCACCACGTTCATGTCGGTGTCGGCGCCGGAGTCCTCGGTGTAACAGAGGTCCAGCATCGGTCTGCCGGCGACGATGCCGACCGAGACGGCAGCCACCGAGCCCGTCAGCGGATCACCGGCCAGCAGGTTGCGCTGCCGCAGCCACTCGACCGCGTCGGACAGGGCCACGTACGCCCCGGTGATCGACGCGGTGCGCGTGCCACCGTCGGCCTGCAGCACGTCGCAGTCGAGCACGATGGTGTTCTCCCCCAGGGCGCGGTAGTCGATGACCGCCCGGAGGCTGCGGCCGATCAACCGGCTGATCTCGTGGGTGCGACCGCCGATCCGGCCCTTGACCGACTCCCGGTCCGAGCGGGTGTTCGTGGCCCGGGGCAGCATCGCGTACTCGCTGGTCACCCAGCCGAGTCCGGAGCCCTTGCGCCAGCGTGGCACCCCAGGGGTGACGCTGGCGGCCACCAGCACGCGGGTCGCGCCGAACTCGACCAGCACCGATCCCTCGGCCTGCTCCAGCCACCCGCGGGTGAACCTCACCGGTCTGAGCTCGTCGCTCTGCCGGCCATCGGCCCGACTCGTCTCCAGATCGCCGGCGCTCGCCTGCTCTGCTGTGGTCACAGGTCGCAACCTTAGGCGCTCCCGCCGACGGTGCGGTCGTCACTCGCTCTTCGCTGCTCCGCTCACGGCCGCTCGCGACGGGGGCCTACGGCCCAGCGCACGCCGGAGGCGGCGAGCTCGACGGGGCGGCGCGTCACCCGTCGGGCCTCGGCCCGAACCTGCTCCGGGTCGTGCCAGGGCGGGATGTGGGTGAGCACCAGGACCCCGGCGTCGGCCGCTTCGGCGATCTCGGCCGCCTCGGCCCCGGTCAGATGCAGATCGGCTGGGTTGTCCGCACCGGTCAGGAACGCCGCCTCGGACAGCAGCAGGTCGACGCCACGAGCCAGCTCGGCGAGCACCGGGGTCGGGCCGGTGTCGCCGGTGTAGGCCAGGCTGCCGCCCCCGGCAGTGCGTTCGGTGATCCTGAGCGCGTACGCCTCCCCGGGGTGGGCCACCCGGACGGCGCTGACCGCGAACGGGCCGACGGTCTGCTCGGCGGCCCAGATCCGGTGGTCGAACCACTCGGCCATCGAGGGCCCGGGCTCGTGGGTCCCGCCCACCTCGTACACCCGCTGCAGCCGCTCGGGGGTGCCGACCGGACCGTAGACGGGGATCCGTCGCCAGGGCGCGGACGGGGCGTAGCGGCCGGCGACGTACAGGCCACAGACATCGACGCAGTGGTCCGGGTGCAGGTGGCTGAGCGCGACGGCATCGAGCTCCGCCGGATCGAGATAGCGGTAGAGCGCACCGAAGGAGCCCGGTCCGAGGTCGAGCAGCAGGGAGAAGGTGCGGCCCTCATGGGGTGCCTGCACGAGGTAGCTGGAGGCCGGGGAAACCGGGCCCGAGACCGAGCCGCTGGCTCCGACGATCGTGAGCTGCACCCGCACGACTCTAGGCGCGACGGGGTCCGGGCCGGATCAGGGTCGCGGGGTGGCGGCGAACTGGTCGACGGTGGAAATCAACTCCCCACCCATCAACCGATGACCGATACCGGCGAAGGCCTCCGGGTGACCGGTCGTCCAGAACCGGTGGGTGGCCTCGCGGGGCCGATCGTGACCGAGCCCGCGGCGGGTGAGGATGGCGTACACGTCCTTGGCACACTCGTCGGCGCTGGACACGAGGGTGACGCCGTCGCCGAGGACGTAGGACAGCACGCCGGCGAGCAGCGGGTAGTGGGTGCAGCCCAGGATCAGGGTGTCGATGCCTGCGTCGCCCAGGGGCTGCAGATACTCCTCGGCG
>DATDBH010000093.1:0-14773 GCA_036524985.1 Microlunatus sp.
CTTCCCGGCCGGTCTGCACGCCGGACCGATCTCGGCCCAGGGGTTCGACAAGTACTGGCCGCCGGTGGGTCGCATCGACGGCGCGTTCGGGGACCGCAACCTGGTCTGCACCTGCCCCCCACCGGAGGCGTTCCAGGACTAGCCCTCGTCGCTGTCGTCGTCGGTGTCGCTGTCGGCGGCGTCGCTGTGATCGATCCCGGCGATGTCGTTGATCCGCTGGGCCAGGTTCAGGTCGGCCTGGGTGAGGCCGCCCTCGGAGTGGCTGGACAGCACCAGCGTGACGGTGTTCCAGCGGATGTCGATGTCGGGGTGGTGACCGCGCTGCTCGGCCTCGTGCCCGATCAGGTTCACCAGATCCAGGGCGGCAACGAAGTCGACGAGCTCGATCGAGGTCGAGATCGACGTCTTGTCCTCGCTCAGGGTCCAGGTGGGGAGGGTGGTCAGACCGGCGGTGATCTCGGCGTCGTCCAGGAGGGTCATGCCTCCACTCAACGGGGGGAGTCCACGCCGTGTCAATGCTCCGGGCTGGGCCATCGGAGGCCGTTAGCCTCTCTGCGTGACGTCCACCGCGCCCGTCGGCCGCCGAGTCGGGGTGCTCCTGTGCGGGGTGTCGGCAATCGGGTTCGCGCTGCTCGGTCCGTTCGGGATCCCGGCCTTCGCCACCGGGGCCAGTGTCAACACCGTGATCGGTTGGCGTTTCCTGCTCGCCGCCGGCGCCGTCTGGGCGGTCGTGGCCGTGACCCGGCGACCGATCGGAGGAGGCCGGGCGGTGTGGCAGCCCCTGCTGATGGGATCGGTGCTGTACGCGACCCAGAGCGGGCTCTATTTCCTCGCCCTGCAGCAGCTCACGGTCGGCCTCACCTCGTTGCTGCTCTACACGATGCCGGTGATGGTCGTGCTGGGCAGCGTCGCGACCAGGCGGGAGCGACCGAGTGTCCGGATGTTCGCCGCCCTCGCTCTCGCTGTCGGCGGGGTCGGGCTGACCCTGCTGGGTCCCGGCGTCGGGGAGGTCTCCGGTCTCGGTGTGCTGTTCGGGCTCGGCTCGGCCCTGGTCTACACCATCTACTTCTTCGGCATGGACACGTTGCCCGCACGGACGGACCGGATCACCGCCACCGCGCTGATCTGCTCGGGCGCGGCCGCCGCGCACATCGTGGTCGGCAGCCTGCGGGGCGCCTTCGACTGGCGCCCGCCGGCCGATCTGCTCGTCTGGGTCATCGCGATGGCGAGTGTCAGCACCGTGCTGGCGATGATGCTGCTGCTGACCGGCCTCCGGGGGGCCGGTGCCTCGATCGCCGCGGTGGTCTCCTGCCTGGAACCGATCACGGCGGTCCTCCTGGGGGCGGCGCTGTTCGCCGACCCCTTCGGACCCGTGCAGTGGGTCGGCACCGCGGGGGTCGTCGGCGCCGTCGTGCTGCTGGCCCGGCGGACCACACCGGGTGCGGCGATCGTGGCCGAACCCGAGTCGCTGGTCGTTCGATAGGTTTCCCCCGATGACGCTGCGAGAGGAGATGAGCGTGGCGGTCGCAGAACGGGCTCGTGCGGGGGCCGACAGGGTCCGTACCCGGGCCACGAAGGTCCAGACCCGGGTCGAGCCGGTCCTGCGGATCGGGTGGATCGCCCACATCCAACGGGCCGTCGAGCGCTACAACGGCCGCTTCGGCTACCAGTTCGGGGCCGGGGTGGCCTACTTCTCGGTGCTCGCGATCGTCCCCGTGCTGATGGTGGCGTTCTCCGTCGTCGGGTTCTTCGTGGTGGAGCTGCGCCCGGACCTGATCAGCGAGGTCGCCGACCTGGCCACGGCCCAGTTCCGCGGCGTCGACCCCGACACGATCGACGACATCGAGGCGGGGATCACCTCGCTGCTGCAGAACTACACCTCGATCGGGGTGGTCGGCCTGATCGCCGGTCTCTACACCGCAGCCACCTGGATGGGGCACCTGCGCAACGCCATCGACGCCCAGTGGCGCAGCGACTTCGACGCGGAGCGGGACACCACGCCGTACCCGGTCAAGGTCGCGGTGAACCTGATCCGGATGGCCGGGCTGCTGGTGGCGATCGCGGTCACGTTCGGGCTGGCCACCATCTCCACCAACATCGCCCAGGAGATCGCTACCTGGCTCGGCTTCGGCGACTCCTGGGTCACCTCGGCGGTGCTGCGGGTGCTGGCGCCGGTGCTCTCCCTGGTGGCTGGCTGGCTGACGTTCTGCTACATCTACATCGTCGTGCCGCGGCAGCGCGAGAGCTGGCGGCACATCTGGAACGGGGCGATCTTCGGCGCCGCCGGGCTCTTCCTCCTCCAGTACGGCACCGCCCTGGTCATCCACGCACTGTCGGGCAACCGAGCCGCCGTCGTCTTCGGTCCGGTGATCGTGGTGATGCTGTTCTTCAACCTCTTCGCCCAGCTGATCTTGATCATCGCGGCCTGGATCGCCACCTGGGACGTGCCGGCGTTCATCGACCTGGAGGAGAGCCGGGTCCGGTTCGCCCTCACGCCGGCCGCACCGGCACCGGAGCTGGGACCGCCGGTGGTGCGCGAGGAGAACGCCGAGCGTGCAGTCCGGGTCGGTCTCGGCGCCGGGTGGGTGACCGGCGCCGCCACCGGCCTCGGGGTCGGGGCGATCCTGGCCTGGATCGCCCGGCGGGTGCTCGGGCGCAGGCCTCCGGCCCACTAGGTCAGTGGGCGGCGACTCTCTCGGTGACTGGCTGACCGATGCCGGCGAGCAGGTCGGTGAACCAGGATTGGTCGATGTCGAACGGCTTGCCGCCCTTGATCCGGGAGAACTCGATCGCCCGGAGCTCGTCGCCCGCCTCCTCGTCGTGGCCGATGACGCCGGGCTCACCGCGCAGGGCGGAGTCGACGGCGAGGTCGGTCATCGACCTGATCAGGTCCAGATCGCGCTGGTTGGCGGCCGCGGCGCGGGAGTAGTAGCCGGACTTCTGCACCATCACCTTCTCCGCGCCCAGCCGCTCGGCGAACTTGCTGGCGAACCAGGCGCCCGGGTTGATCTTGTCGATCTTGACGTGACCGAAGGGGTCCCGTGCCACCTCCTCACCGGAGGCCTCGATCTCGGCGACGATGGTGTCGAGACCGGCACCCTCGGAGACGAACAGGTTCACCGAGCCGACCTCGTCCATCACCGCCTTCAACCGAGCCGACTCGGCCGCCAGGTCGAAGTGCGCTTCCGGCACGTACACACCGTGCACGTCCCAGCCCGCCCGACCCAGACCGATCTCCGGCACCCACTCCTGAGTGTCGAGCCACTCCCGGTACGCCTGTGCGGTGGCCGCGGTCAGCCAGCCGCAGTGCCGGCCCATCACCTCGTGCACGATGAGCATCCGGGAGCCCGAGTTGTGCTCACCGAGGATGTTCTGCGCGAACCGGGCACCCTGCTCGGCCGCGGTCCAGGCACCCAGCGACTGGCGGATCGGGATCACGTCGTTGTCGATGGTCTTGGGCAGGCCCACCACGGTGAGCTCGTAGTCGTTCTCGTGCAAGTACGCCGCCAGATCCGCGGCCGTGGTGTTGGTGTCGTCACCACCGATGGTGTGCAGGACGTCGACGCCATCGGCGGTCAGCCGGTCGGCCGCCGCCTTGAGCGGGTCCACGCCCTCGGCGACCAGACCCCGCTTCACCAGGTCGGCGGCGTTGGTGAGCTTCACCCGGGAGTTGCCGATGGGGGAGCCGCCGAACCGGTGCAGGATCGCCGCGTTGGCCCTGACCTCGGGGGTGACGGTCAGGTAGTCACCCGACAGCAGTCCCTGGTAGCCGTACCGGTAGGCGATGATCTCGACCTCGGGGGCGAGCGCGGTGTAGCGCTCGATCAGTCCGCCGACGGCGGAGGAGAGGCACGGGGCGAAGCCTCCGGCGGTGAGCAGTGCGACCTTGGAAACCATGGCCGTAACCTATCCGACACACGAGACGGCCTCGACGCCCGTGCACTCCGTGGATGGGGGACTCGTGGGTAGGGTTCCGGGGGTGGCGCGCTACTTCGACGTTCACCCCGACAACCCCCAACCGCGGACCATCAGCAAGGTCGTGGATCTGCTGCGCGAGGACGCCCTGATCGCGTACCCGACGGACTCCTGCTTCGCGCTCGGCTGTCAGCTCGGGAACGCGGACGGGATCGAGCGGATCCGCGGCGTCCGGGACCTCGACAAGCACCACCACTTCACCCTGGTCTGCGGGGACTTCGCTCAGCTGGGGCAGTTCGTGCACCTGGACACGGCTATCTTCCGAGCCGTTCGGGCGGCGACCCCGGGTCCGTACACCTTCATCCTGCCGGCGACCCGGGAAGTGCCGCGCCGGATGCTGCATCCCAAGAAGCGCACGGTCGGCGTCCGGATTCCCGATCACCGGACGACGCACGCGCTGGTCGCGGCGATGGGCGAGCCGCTGCTGTCCAGCACGCTGCTGCTGCCGGGCGATGAGGAGGCGCTGACCCAGGGCTGGGAGATCAAGGAGCGCCTGGACCACGTGCTGGACGCGGTGCTCGACTCCGGGGACTGCGGCGAGGTGCCGACCACGGTGGTCGACTTCTCCTCCGGTGAGGCGGAGGTCGTCCGCGTCGGGGCGGGGGACCCGTCCCGGTTCGAGTGAGTTCCCGAGAACGTCTGCACTCCGCGGGTGCTGGAACATCCGCGCAGTCGGGGTTGCCTCTGCAACGGGGCTCTTGAGCTCTTGTCGAGCGACTCCTGTGGGCGGCTGTCGCGCCGGTCCTCTCGGACTCGACGATCCAGTACGGCTCGTCGGCGGAGGCGTCGCGAACACCCGCCCGGACCAAGATCAACACGGCCGAGAAGAAGGCGCCGCCAGAACCCATCCCGGCAGTTTCATCCATGCCCGTCGACAGGAAATTGATACCAGTCACAGGTAGAACAAGATAGGCAGATAAGCCTTGACAATTTCCTGAGAGGGCGATGAAGTCTTTTTGGGAATTGACTAGCGGAGGGGGGAAACCACCGCACCGGTTCTCGTGCAAAAGCGTGGACGAGGTGCTCAGATGACGGCTTTCTTCGGTGGCGTGATTCGTCTTCGGCTGTTGATCCTGGCCGCGGCCCTCGGCATCCTGGCGGTCGGCATCGTGCAACTCCGCGGGACTCCGGTAGATGTGCTTCCAGAGTTCACGCCTCCCTATGCCGAGATCCAAACGGAGGCACTCGGGCTGTCGGCCGAAGAGGTCGAGCAGTTGATCACGGTGCCCCTCGAGGCCGACCTGCTCAACGGGGTGCAGGGCGTCGCGGTGATCCGGTCGGAATCGGTGCCGGGCTTGTCCTCGATCGTCCTCGTCTTCGAGCCCGGCTCCGACGTCTATCAGGCCCGGCAACTGGTGCAGGAGCGGCTCACCCAGGCCCATGCCTTGCCCAACGTCTCCAAACCGCCGACCCTGCTCCAGCCGCTGTCCTCCTCCAACCGGGTTCTGATGATCGGTCTCTCCTCGACCGAGCTCACCCCGATCGAGCAGTCGGTGATCGCCCGATGGACCGTACGGCCACGGCTGATGGGTGTGTCGGGAGTCGCCAACATATCGGTCTGGGGAATGCGTGATCAGCAGTTGCAGGTGCAGGTGGATCCGGAGCGGCTCCGCGACCGCAAGGTGACGCTGAGTCAGGTGATCAACACCGCCGGCAACGCGCAGGTCGCCTCCCCGCTGACCTTCCTCGAAGCGTCCACTCCCGGGACGGGCGGCTTCATCGAGACTCCCCAGCAGCGTCTGCAGGTGCGCCACTTGCTGGAGAAGATCGCGGATCCGGCCGAGTTGTCCAGGGTTCCGGTCGAGGGCGCCGATCTCCAACTCGGCGATGTCGCCGACATCAAGGTCGACCACCAGCCGCTGATCGGCGACGCGGTGGTCGGTGGGGGACCCGGGCTGATTCTGGTCGTCGAGAAGTTTCCCGGCATCAGCACGCCGGAGGTGACCGCGGACGTCGAGGAGGCGCTGGAAACCCTCCGGCCCGGGCTGACGGGGATCGCGACCGACACCACGCTGTTCCGCCCCTCCGACTACGTGCAGGAGGCGCTGGACAATGCCGGTTTGGCCGTCCTCGTGGGCGGCATCCTGCTGCTGGTCGGCCTGCTGGCGGTGTGGTTGCGCTGGCGGGCCGTGGCGGTAGCCGTGGTCACTGTGCCGGTGGCCTTGGCCACGGCCGGCGTGGTGATGCAGCTACTGGGTCAGGGACTGAACGCTTTGGTGTTCGCTGGAACTGCGGCCGCGACGGCCATTGTGGTCGATGAAGCCGTCGTCTTCACCGATCGGGTGATGCGCCGTTTGGTGGTGCCGACCCCAGCCCGAACGGGACCCGTCGGAACGCCACCGAACGGCACAGCCGCAGGTAGTCGCCGAGACGTGTCTGCGGTCATCGTGCAGGCGTCGGTGGAGGCCCGCCGCCCGCTGGTCTACGCGACGCTGGTCGCACTCTTGGCGGTGGTGCCGGTCGCGGTCCTGGAAGGCCGCCCCGGCGCCTTCTTCTCGCCTCTGGTCACCGCCTACGCCGTCGCCCTGGCCGCGGCCATGCTGGTCGCTCTGACGGTGGCGCCCGCGCTCACTCATGTGCTTTTTGCCACACGGGTGCCCGCCTCGGACCCAGGGCCGACCCGGCTGCAACGTCTGGCCAGCCGCTACGAGACAGGCCTGCAGTGGTTCTCGCGTCGGCCGAAACCCGCCGTGCTGGCGGCGGCCGGATTGGCCCTGGTCGGCATCGGGGCCGCGGCTGTGGTGCCGCTCATGGGCACCGCCGTGCTACCGACCTTCGCCGACCGGAACGTGCTGGTGCGGCTGCAGGGACAGTCCGGCGCCTCGAACCAGTGGATGACGGCGAAGACGACGGAGGTGGGCAGCCTGCTCTCGGCTGTGCCCGGCGTAGCGACGGTCGGCGGCCAGGTTGGCCGGGCGGTGACCGGGGACCGGGTGGTGAACGTCAGTTCCAGTGACCTCTGGGTCACCGTCGCTTCCGACGCCGACTACGACGAGACCCTGGACGCGATCGACGCTGCCGTGAAAGAGGTGGCAGACGTGACCGCCGAGGTTTCGACATACACCACCCAGAAGATGCGCGACGTCGGGGCGCTGACCGGCACCGGCGGCGCTGTGCAGACCAGTGGCCTGGACGTCCTCACTGGCCTGAACACGCCACTGGCCGTGCGGCTGTTCGGTCAGGACCCAGTGGTGCTCACGGTCCAGGCCGAACGGATCAAGGCGCTCATGTCGGGCGTGGATGGGCTCGTTTCGCCCCAGATTCGCGAGCAGCCGTTGCAGCCCACCATCGAGATCGAAGTGGACCTGGAGAAAGCCCAACACCTCGGTGTCAGCCCCGGGCTGGTGCGGCGCGCCGAGGCCACCCTGCTGCAGGGCATCCAGGTCGGCAGCGTCTTTGAACAGCAGAAGGTGTTCGACGTCGTGGTCCAGGGCGCTCCGCAAACCCGGCGGAGCATGGAGGATGTCAGGAATCTGCTGATCGACCGCCCCGGTGGCGGGCACTTCAGGCTCGGCGACGTGGCTGATGTTCGTACGGTTCAGACCGCAGCGGTCATTCACCGGGATGCGGTCTCCCGGCGCCTGGACATCGTCGCCGCCGTGGAGGGTCGGAGCGTGAGCGAGGTCGCGGCTGACCTCGAACAGCGGCTGGCCGGCCAGGACCTCCCCCTCGAGTACCACGCCGAAGTCCTCCAGAAAAGCACTGCCGAGGAGGTCAACGTCAGGGGGGCAGTCGGCTTCGCCATCGCAGCGGCACTGGCGGCGTTCCTGCTGTTCCAGGCGGCGTTCCAGAGCTGGCGACTGGCCGCGATCACGTTCCTCTCACTTCCGCTCACCCTCGTCGGCGGGCTGATCGCCGCCCTGATCACCGAGCAGCAGTTGTCGCTGGGAGCCCTGCTCGGCCTGTTGTCCGTGTTCGGCCTCGCCGCCCGGATGAGCACCATGTTGATCTCGAGCCTCCAATCAGCTCCCGACGTTCTCGGGGGCGCGCGTGAGCAGTTCGCTCCGGTGCTCACCTCCACCGTCGCCATCGGCCTGCTCGCGTTGCCTTTCGTTGTCATGGGCAGCAGGCCCGGACTGGAGATCGTCCATCCGATGGCCGTCGTCCTGCTCGGTGGTCTGCTCACCACCGCCCTGGTCACCTTGTTCGTCCTGCCCAGCATCTATCGGCACGCCGCCGGCCTGCACCCCGGGAAGCGATCGATGGATGAACCCGAGCCCCATCCGGGGACCGGGAGTGCAGCATGAGCCGCCCGGGCCGCCGCGACCGGCTGGTGGCCCGGTGGATCGGGCTGGCCGGAGTCGCGCTCGGGTTCGCCCTGTCGGGCTGCAACGAGATCGAGCCGGCACCGGCCAGCTCCTATCACCCCGCCGAACTCTCCTCGCCCGACCCGCGCGGGGTCCGAGAGGTCAGCTTCACCGAGGACGCGGCGCGTCGGGTCGGGCTGCAGACGAGCCGGGTCACCGCGAGCGGCCCTGACCTCGTGGTGCCGTACGCGGCGCTGATCTATGACAAGCAGGGCAAGTCCTGGGTCTACAGCGTCACCGGACCACTGACGTACCTGCGGGTCAGCGTCGTGGTCAAGGAGGAGGTCGACGAGGACACGATGGCCTTGTCGGCAGGGCCGGCGGCCGGTACGGAGGTCGTCACCAGAGGCGCCACCGAGGTCTACGGCGCCGAGCTGGGGATGGACGGTAACCACTGATGCGCGGGATCGTCCGAGCGAGTCTGCGGTTCCGGTGGCTGGTCCTCTTCCTGGCTGCAGCGACGCTCGCGCTCGGATTCGCGCAGATTCCGGAGACCAAGGTCGATGTGTTCCCTGAGTTCGCCCCGCTACGGATCGAGATCCAGACGATTGCTCTCGGCAACTCCTCCAACGAGGTCGAGCAACTGATCACCGTGCCGATCGAGGACCAGCTCAACGGCATCGAAGGGCTGACCGACCTGCGGTCCAAGTCGGTGGCTCAGCTCTCGGCCATCGTGATGTTCTTCGAGGCCGGGACCGATGAGCTTCGGGCGCGGCAGCTGGTCGCCGAGCGTCTCAGCCAGATCACCGCGACATTGCCGACCTGGGCCAGCCCGCCGTTCATGATGCCGGCCCTGTCGGCGACCAGTCGCATCCTGAAGATCGGCATGACGTCCGACACGGTCAACCTCACCGACATGTCCGAGCTGGCCTACTGGAAGGTTCGTGCCCGACTGCTCCGCGTGCCCGGGGTCGCCCAGGTGGCGATCTGGGGGGAACGTCTCCCGCAGCGCCATGTCCAGGTCGACCCGGCGAAGCTCGCCGAGCATGACGTCACCCTGCAGCAGGTGATGAATGCGTCTTCCGACGCACTCGACGCGGGTCTGCTCCGCTACTCCGATGGCGCCGTGGTCGGCACTGGCGGATTCGTGGAGAACGAGACCCAGCGGCTCAATGTCCGACACGTGCAACCGATCGTCGGTGCCGAAGACCTCGGCCGAGTTCCCGTGCTGGAACGGGACGGTAAGGTCCTGCGCCTGGCCGACCTGGGCGAGGTCAAGGTGGACCCGGGTCCGCTGATCGGTGACGCCGTGGTGAACGACGGACCAGGCTTGTTGCTGGTCGTCCAGAAGTTCCGCGGGGCGAACACGGTCGAGGTGACCACGGGCGTCGAGGAAGCCATGAAGGAGATGGCACCCGGACTGCGGGGCATCGAGGTCGACACGACGATCTTCCGACCGGCGACCTTCATCCAGCAGTCGATCGACAACCTCACCCGGGCGATCTTGCTCGGCATCCTGCTGGTGGCCTTGATCATCGTAGCCTTCTTGTTCGAGTGGCGGACCGCGTTCATCAGCCTGATCGCCATCCCGCTGTCCCTGGTCGCCGCGCTCCTCGTGCTGGATGTGGCCGGGGCCACCGTGAACGTGATGGTGCTGGCCGGCCTGGTCGTAGCCGTCGGCGTGGTGGTGGACGACGCCATCATCGACGTGGAGAACATCGTCCGAAGACTGCGCCAGGCGCGGGCCGCCGGGAGCACGCAGTCCACCTTCGGCATCGTGCTGGAGGCCTCGGTGGAGGTCCGCACAGCGATCACCTACGCGACGATCATCAATGTCGTGGCGGTGGTGCCGGTGCTCTTCCTCGAAGGCCTGTCTGGCGCCTTCTTTCGACCACTCGTCCTCTCTTACGGGCTGGCTGTGCTGGTGTCGATGCTCGTGGCGCTGACGGTGACCCCGGCGCTGAGCCTGCTGTTGCTCTCCCGGGGCAAGCTCGTCGCCCGGGAGTCCCCGGTGATGCGCGGCCTCAAGCGCGGCTACCGGTTCGTGATCGCCGGGCTGATCCGGCGACCGCTTCCGGCCCTGGTGACCACCGGGGTGATGCTGCTGGTCGCGGTGCTCGCCGTGCCCACCCTGGGCAGCCAGTTGCTGCCCAACTTCAAGGAACGCGACTTCTTGATGCACTGGCTGACCCAACCGGGAACCTCGGTGGGAGAGGAAACCCGCATCTCGGTGTCGGCGTGCAAGGACCTCCGACAGATCGAGGGCGTCCGCAACTGCGGATCGCACATCGGCCAGGCGTTCCTGGCGGACGAGGTGTACGGGGTCGACTTCGGCGAGAACTGGATCAGCGTCAGCCCCGAGGTGGACTACGAGCACACACTGGACAAGGTCCAGGAAACCGTGGACTCCTACCCCGGCCTCTACCGCGATGTACAGACCTACCTGCGGGAGCGGATCAAGGAGGTGCTGACCGGGTCGAGTGAGTCCATCGTCGTACGCATCTACGGTCCCGACCTCAACGCACTGCGGGACCAGGCCAAATCCGTCGAGACACTCATCGCCGACATCGATGGCGTGGTCGACGCCCATGCCTCCTTCCAGACCGACCTGCCGCACATCGAGGTGGAGCCGAACCTGGACGCCGCCCGCCGCCACGGCCTGACACCTGGGGATATCCGGCGGCAGGCGTCGACGCTGGTGGCCAGCGAGGAGGTCAGCGACATCTATTCCGGCGGCCGGGCCTACGACGTGCACGTCACCGCCATCCCCAGTGCCCGCAACAGTGTCACCGACGTGGAGAACCTGCCGCTGGACACCCCCAGCGGGACGCGGATCAAGCTGAAGGACGTGGCCGACGTGCGCATGGCCCCCACCCCGAATGCCATCGAACGCGAACAACAGTCACGGCGCATCGACGTCGGCGCGAACGTGGAGAGTCGTGACCTCGGCTCGGTGGTCGAGGCTGTGGAGGACCGGGTCGAGGCCATGACCTTCCCCCTGGGTTATCACGCAGAAGTGATCGGAGAGTCCACGGAATTGGATGCCGCGGAGGACAAGTTGGCGATCTTCGGCTTTGCGGCAGGGCTCACCATCCTGTTGTTGCTGCAGGCCGCCTTCGGGAGCTTCCGGCTGGCCCTATTGACCTTCCTGCTGCTGCCGATGGCCTTGGTCGGCGGGGTGATCGGAGTATGGCTCAGCGGTGGGGTGCTCTCGCTCGGCTCCCTGGTCGGCTTCCTCGCCGTGTTCGGCATCGCCGCCCGGAACGGCATCTTGATGATCAGTCACTTCCAGCGGCTGGAGCGGGAGGAGGGCAACACCTTCGGCCGCGATCTGGTGATCCTGGGTGCCACGGAACGCCTCGCGCCCATCCTGATGACGGCTCTGGCGACCGGACTGGCGCTGATCCCGCTGGTCGTCGCAGGCAGCATTCCCGGACACGAGATCGAGCATCCGATGGCGATAGTCATCCTGGGTGGACTGGTCACGGCGACGCTGTTGAACCTGTTCGTGCTTCCCTCCCTCTACCTCCGGTTCGGCAAGGCCCGGCGGTCACAGGCACATGACGGTGAACGAACTCGGGATGTCCGACACTGACCCTGGAACCCACGGCGGGTCGAGCACTCATTCCGGCCGTTTCGAGCCAGTGAGCGAGGGCGGCTGACCGCCGTACGCCGCTACCACCCGGACCGGGGCGGTGAGCCGCCAGGCCTCGAAGACGAGCTCCGCGAGCTCCTCGGGCTCGATCCGATCGAGGCGCACCACGACCCAGCCGAACTGTCCGGCCACGAACTGCGTCTCGAACACGTCGGGTCGCTCGGTGACCAGGGCGATCTGCTCCTGGCGCTCCTGCTTGAGGCCGGCCGTCGACGTGAGCGGCCAGTGGTAGCCGAAGCCCTTGCCTCGCACCTTCAGTGCCGTGTAGGTGGATCCCTCGACCGGCGTCACCTCCGGCAGCTGGTCGACGAGGTCGGTGAAGTCGTCGTTGGAGCACGGCATGACCGGGAGTCAAGCAGATCGTTCCGACAGTGCGGCGCGGGTTGCCGACTCACTCCCGGCTGAGGTCCTCCATGACCCGGTCGAGGGCGTCCAGACCCTGCACCAGAGCACCGAGATCGGCGTCCGCCAGTCGCTCCAGCACCTGGGGCGGCATCGTGTTGCCGCTGCTGATCAGGGCCCGCAGGGTCGCGCTGCCCAGCTCGGTGACGCTGAGTCGTCGGATCCGTCGGTCGTCGGGGTCATCCCGGCGTCGCACCATGCCCTGCTCGGCCAGCCGGTCGACCAGGCCCGACATGGTGGCGACCGACACGTTCAGGGCCTCGGCGAGATCGTGACCGGTGGCCCGGTCCCGCTCGGCGGCGATCAGCGTCAGCACCTTGAGCTGCTGCATCGTCAACGAGGTCGACAGCAGCGGCTCGGCCCAGGTGGACAGAGCCCGCCTGTCGAAGGAGGCGTGCAGCTCCTCGAGCCGGCGCAACAGAGCCGCTCGATCGACGTCCTGGCTGATCGTCATCTGTTCCGTTCGCGGCGTTGGCTCAGGGTTGACCCTTGGGTGCCCTGACTATACGGCTGATGCTAATGATTCGCTGTATTCGACGTATCGTGATCCCGTGACGTCCTTGACCCGGCTCAGTTTGGCCAACCGACTCATCGTCGCCCTGATCTCCATCGCGATCGTCGTGTTCGGTGTGCTGGCGACGCAGTCGCTCAAGCAGGAGCTGCTGCCCTCGACCCAGGTGCCCACCGCGGTCGTCACCGTGATCTACCCCGGCGCCACGCCGCAGATCGTGGCCGACAACGTCTCGACGCCCATCGAGCGCGCGGTCAGCGGTGTCTCGGGCGTCACCGACGTCACGTCCACCTCTTCCAACGGTCAGGCGACGATCAGCGTCAACTGGGAGTACGGGCTGGACAGCGACAAGGTCGTCAGCAACATCCGCAACGCCGTCGACTCCGCCGCCCAGGCCCTCCCCGCGAGCGTGGAGACCGATGTCATCACGGGCAGCACCGACGACATCCCGGTGCTGCTGCTGGCCGCCTCGACCGATCTCCCGCTGGCGGCTTCGGGTGAGCTCGTGCAGAACGTGGCCGTTCCGGCCCTGACCGCGATCGAGGGCGTACGACAGGTCCAGGTCACCGGCGAGGACACCACCCAGCTGACCATCACCCTGCGGCCGGACGACCTGACCGAGCGCGACCTCACCGCCGCCGCCGTCACCCAGACGATCCAGTCCCAGCTGACGGTGGTCCCGGCCGGCACCGCGTACGACAAGACCCTCGAGCTGGCCGTCCAGGTGGGCGACTCCACCACGTCGGTCAAGCAGGTCAACGCCCTCGCCATCCCGACAAGCGACGGCCCGGTCGCGCTGTCCAAGATCGCCGATGTCAAGGTGGAGTCGATCTCCTCCTCCTCGCTGGCCCGGGCCAACGGGCGACCCGCGCTGAGCGTCTCGGTGCTCAAGGAGGCCGATGGCGACTCGGTGGCCATCTCGCACGCCGTCGCGGACGCGCTCCCCGGTCTGCAGCAGACGATCGGCAACAACGCCACGTTCACCGTCGTCTTCGACCAGGCCCCGCTGATCGAGCAGTCGATCCACGACCTCACGGTGGAGGGTGCACTCGGGCTCGGATTCGCGGTCCTGGTGATCCTGTTGTTCCTGATGTCGGTGCGCTCGACGCTGATCACCGCCATCTCCATCCCGCTGTCGCTGCTGGTCGCGATGATCGGTCTCCAGGTCGGCGGGTTCTCGCTGAACATCTTCACCCTGGCCGCGCTGACGGTCGCCGTCGGACGTGTGGTCGACGACTCGATCGTGGTGCTGGAGAACATCAAGCGCCGTGACACCGGGCACGCCGCGCTGACCCCGGCCGACATCGTCGCCTCCGTCAAGGAGGTGGCCGGCGCTGTCACGGCGTCCACCGCCACCACCGTGGCGGTGTTCCTCCCGGTCGCCGTGGTCTCCGGGGTCACGGGCGAGCTGTTCCGACCCTTCGCGGTCACCGTGGCCATCGCGCTCGCCGCCTCGCTGATCGTCTCGATGACCGTGGTGCCGGTGCTCGCGTTCTGGTTCCTGCGTGGCGGCAAGCGCAAGAAGTCCATCGCCGCCGCCACGGCGGCCGCGGGCACCGGAGTGGTTGCGGCGGGGACCGCGCCGGCGGCGGCCACTGGCATCCTCGCCCCCGAGGCGACCGACTTCGTGACCACGTCCGGCCACACCGACGACGAGACGAAGGTCACCCGGCTGCAGAAGGGCTATCTGCCGGTGCTGAACTTCGGTCTGGCCCATCCGGTGATCACGCTGGCGATGGCCCTGGTGATCTTCATCGGCACCCTCGGGGCGTCCACGTTGTTGAAGACCGACTTCCTCGGCTCGGTCAGCGACGACAGCTCCCTGACCATCAAGCAGGAGCTGCCGGCCGGCACGCGGCTCGACACCATGAGCGCCGCCGCCGAGAAGGTGGAGGCCGTGCTGGCCGCCGATCCGGACGTCAAGGACTACCTGACCACGATCGGCGGCAGCATCTACGCGGTGGCCGGCACCGGCGCCAACAC
>DATDBH010000094.1:0-23894 GCA_036524985.1 Microlunatus sp.
TGGGGGTCGGCCGTGGATGGCAAGCCCATCGACACCCCGAACGCCAACAGCACCCTGAAGCCCTACCTGGTGAGACCACCGGCACCTGGTCGGCGCTCGATGCGAGCGACGGCCACATCATCTGGCAGACGCGTCCGAGCCACGGTGGCGGCACATCCGGTCCGGTGACGACGGCCAACGGTGTCGTCTTCGGGTGCTCACTCGACACGCAGCTGTCGGCGCGTTGGTGTGGGGTGAGCCTGTCACTAAACCGAAAGCGCCGGGTAAGCACCGATCGCCTCGATGAGGCCAATATGGGTCATTTCGACCCGCGGCTGCCGTGTGCGACATAGCATGTCAAATGTTCGGGAATGTTATGCCAGGGTCCTCGGGGGAGGGCACCCGGCGTCGGTCGATCTGACCGCCCGATGAAGGGGGAAAAATGAAGAAGCTGGTATTCGGTGCTGTCGTTTTGGCGGTCTGCTCCGTTATCGCGGCCGCCCCGGCGTCCGCCGCACCGAGTAATTGGGGCCAAGAAGTCAAGGACTGCAACCACAGCTCGTGTTACCCGCAAGGCAGCTCACGGGGTGGCTACGTCAGTGGCCAGGCGCGTGATGAGCAGGGGCCGGGGTACGGGTGGGAGATCCACCATCTGGCTCAGCCTGGTCGGTCGAACCGCTAGGCAGCGGGATCGACTCCGTCATCAGGACCCGGGAGATCCCGGGAGGGTGCCGGGGCGGCGTTGTCTCCTCAGGGAGTTGTCGGCATGCCACGTCACGAGGCGTGACAGCGCTGGTGGCCAGCCCTACCTTGCCGTTGGTGTGGCCGGTGACGCGTTCCGCGGATGGCGCCGCCTGTCTCCGCCGAGGGCGGAGATGACACAGCGAATTGTCAGGCGCCCACTTCGGTGAAGACGCCGTGCGGTTGACCGTGAGGCCGGCGCAAGCAGCCCGATGCTCACGATCTCTTGCCATCAGTCCCCGTGAACCACTGGCGCACCGTCCGCGGCGACCTCGTCGGCAGATGCTTGTTTCGATGACTCCAGCACCACATGCAACCACGTCACCCCAGCACGGAGCTCTCCTCGAGAACACCGTGGTCGCCAACCCTGATCCAGGTCGAGCAATCGATGAACAGTAGGAGCACGAGATCTCATGGCCAAGGCCGACATGATTGTCGATCCCGACGCCTTGGTTCGTTCCGGCGACTTGGAGAGAGTGACCACTCGACTTCGGTCATTGCTCCTAAGGGTCGCGTCTGGAGAGATCTGCGCATCGCCCGGGTTCGAGCAGCGTCTGTTCGGATGTGTGGTCGCACTGGAACTCTTTGCGTCTGGCCAGGCCGTCGACGTGCGTACGCTGCTCGAGCAACTGGTGTGACTCTGGCCAGGCGCACCTCGGGCTGGTCGCGTTGCTGGAGCAGCAGTGATGATTCTGCGCCGAGTGAGTGCCCTTTCTGACCCGACGGCGGCCCCCGAGCAGGAGAGCTCAGGCCACGCATAGTCGCCGGCCGAGGCGTGCCGTGTCGGCGGTATGCGTGCGGATCCGTCGTCGTACTCGAGGCACCTCAGCAGCTGGTAGATGAGCGCACGCTCCGCCGCCGATTCGTCGATGGTGCTCGGTGATCAGCCGCGGTCGACGGTCGGGGTCGGTCGCGAGCTGAGCCAGCCGCTGGCACAGGTCGGCCAGCCAGCACAGAGCCCACTCGGCAGCGGTGCCCTGGACCACGAAGTTCCGGGTGAACCGGCCCCACTCGCGCGCCTCGTTCCGCGCCAGCCGCTGATCGACCGGCCCAGCCAGGTCGTCACCACCTCACCGTGCTCCCCCGCCCGCGCCGCCGCCTCCACCCACCCGGTCGCCTCCGGGTAGGTCCGCCGCAGCCGCGGATCTTGGGCTGCCGCGGTGCGGCGATCACGGGCCAGGTGCACCGCCGAGATCGACGGTGACGTCGAGAGTGTCGGGGCCGGCCGGTGTGGCATGAAGGTCGCCCAGGCGGCGCAACATGGCCAGCGCCGCGGGGTTGTCGGCAGCGACGAGAGTGACGATCCGGGTGACGCCATCGGGACGGTGTTGCAGCAAGGCCTCCAGCAGAGCGGTCGCGGCTCCCCGGCCCTGCCACTGATCGCGGATCGTGACGGCGACGTCGGCACTGGCGGGCTCGTGCGGGTAGCGGATGATCCTGCCGATCCCGATGATGGATTCGGGTCCCCCCTCGGGGAGTCGGACCATGACCAGCGCGATGTGATGCACGCCGTCGATCTCGTCGACCAGGTGATGGAGCATCGCGTCGGTGAGATGAGGAACTACAGCCAGGAAGCGGTGGTACCTGGACTCCGGCGAGAGGTCGGCGTACGCCTCGTCGATGTCCTTGCGGGGAATCGGCCGGTATGGACGGATGACGACATCCGTGCCATCACGCAGTCTCACCTGGTGACTCGCCAGAGCGTCCGGCTGATCTGCACTCATGAGCGGACTCAGCTGCTGACGTACATGGAGTCCAGCAGGGACTTGTACCGTTTCTCGATGATCCTGCGCTTGGGCTTCAGGCTCGCCGTCAGCTCACCGGCTTCCACCGTGAGGTCGTGATCGAGGACGCGAAAGTCCTTGATCGTCTCCCAGCGGTTCAGCCGACCGTTGAGCTCCTCCACGCACCTGCGGAGATAGCTGTGAACGGCGGGGTCATCGGTCAGCACACCATAGGAGCTTCCGGTGAGACCCCGCGCGCGGCTCCACTGCGCCAAGGCGTCAGGGTCCAGCGCGATCAGGGCAGTTGCGTAGTTGCGCTGGTCTGCGTGGACGACGATCTGGCTGGCCAGCGGGCAGATCGACCTGAATCGGGTCTCGATCGGCTGCGGTGCGATGTACTTGCCGCCGGAGGTCTTGATCAGGTCCTTCTTGCGATCCGTGATCTTCAGCCGACCCGCCGCGTCGAGCTCTCCGACGTCACCGGTGGAGAACCAACCGTCGGGGGTGAGCACCTGGGCGGTCTCCTCCGGTGCGTTGTGGTACCCACGCATGACACCCGGCCCACGGATCAGGATCTCGCCGTCCTCGGCGATACCCACCTCGGAGCCGACGAGCGGGAGCCCGATGACTCCGAACGTCGGGTGGTCGGGATCCCCGATGCAGGTACCGCCACTGGACTCGGTCAGGCCGTAGCCCTCGATCACCGTGATGCCGGCCGCGTGGAACCAGATGGCGATGTCCGGGGAGAGGGCAGCGCTGCCGGAGATCATGAATCGGATCCGTCCACCGAGACGGGCACGCACCTTCGACAGGATCGCACGATCGGCCAGCGCGAACTGGATCCGGCCCACTCTGCCGACCGGTGTCCCTTCCCCCTGGGCTCGAGCTGTCCATGCACCGACCCGGAAAGCCCAGTTCAGCAGCCCGGCCTTGATGCCACCCGACCCGTGCTGGTCGGGCCTCACCGCGCCGTAGATCTTCTCGAAGATCCGAGGGGGCCCCGCCATGAAGGTGGGACGGACGGTGCCGAGGTTCTCAACGATCTTGTCGACCCGGCCGTCCACAGCCGTGGCGAAACCGATCCGCAGCTGCACCGACACGAGCATCTTCCCGAACGAGTGCGACAGCGGGAGCCACAGGTACTGCAGATCGTCACTCCGCAGGATCTCGATGGCCTGAGCGCCCGCCGCAAGGTAGGTCCAGCAGCGATGAGGCAGCTCGACGCCCTTCGGCTTGCCGGTGGTCCCCGAGGTGTAGATCAGCGTGGCCAGGTCCTCGGGGGACACCGCGGCAACGGCATCGTCCACAGCACTCTCGTGAGCGATCAGATGTCGCGCCCCAAGAGCCTCCAGGTCGGCCAGGCTCAACACCCAGTCACCGTCCGCCTCGCCGTCGAACGTGATCACCCGGATCACGTCGGGAAGCCGCTCCCGCTGATCACGCAGCTTGGCGATCTGGACGTCGTCTTCGGCGAAGACGACCCGTGCCCCGCTGTCGCTGAGGATGTACGCGACGTCCTCGGCTGCTGTCGAAGGGTAGACCGCGGTCGTCGCAGCCCCGGCGCAGATGATCGCGAGGTCGGCATAGATCCAGTCGAGCCGGGTGGCAGAGGCGATGGCGACCCGTTGCTCGGGCTGGATCCCCAACGCCAGCAACCCGGCCGCGAGGGTTTTCACCGTCTCCGCGGTCTGGACCCAGGTCACCGAAGCCCATCCTCCGGTGACGGGATGGCGGAACGCCTCGGCATCGGGGGTGGCGGCGACTCGGTCATAGAACATGCGGGCGACCGAGACCGCCGGCGTCGGATAGGCGGTGGTGTCGGTCGAACCGCTCGTCGCTGTGATCATGAAAGGTCCACGTCTCGATCTGGTGCTCGCGATCGGCAGGAGCCGAATCGTGCTCTCCGGCGTCCCCGCCCGATGTCGGCTCTTGGGGTCACTGGCCTCCCCCGTCAGCATCACACACCGACCGCCTGGACGTTTCTGGGGATCTCACAGATGGAGCGCGGCTGCCGTCACCAAGTCCCACAGGCGTCTACTCCGTCTCGCCTGTTCGGCGGCCGAGCCCGAAGGACTCCATCTCAGGGTGGTAAGAGCCGCCGCGGGCAGCTGAGTTGAGTTCGGCTCGATGCAGAAGTGCCGCCTGAGCGATGCCGATGTTCTCGGCGTCACCTGCCCAGGCACGTAGCACGGGGCCCTGCAGCGCGCGGCCGAAGGAGAAGCTCAGCTGCCACGGTTGCGGTCCTCGCCTGTTCAGTGCATCCAGGCGCGCCGTCGCCTGCTCGTCGGTCTGACCCCCGGACAGGAAGACGATCCCCGGCACTGCCGCGGGCACCGTCTGACGCATGACCCTGATCGTCGCCTCGGCGATCTCGTCATCGCTTGCCTGGTTCGAGCAGTCGGCCCCCGGAAGGATCATGCTCGGTTTGAGGAGGCTGGCCTCCAGCACGACGCGGTGCCGACCGAGTTGCTCGTACACCGCGCGCAGCGTCGCAACGCTGACCTCCTCGCAGCTCTCCAGACCGTGCGATCCCTCCATCAGCACTTCGGGCTCGACGACAGGCGTCATGCCGGCCTCTTGTGCGAGGGCCGCATAGCGCGCGAGGGCGTGGGCATTCGTCTCGATGCACGTCGTGGTCGGCGTCGCGTCTGAGATGCGGATGACCGCACGCCACTTGGCGAAGCGGGCTCCGAGGGCGGCGTACTCCTCCAGTCGGGCACGCAGTCCGTCGAGGCCCTCGGTGACCACTTCGTTCGGGAACCCGGCGAGCGACTTCGTTCCCCCATCCACCTTGATCCCCGGGATCACTCCTTGACGCCGGAGCAGCTCGGGAACCGCGGTGCCGTCATCGGCCCGCTGACGGATGGTCTCGTCGAACAAGATCACCCCGCTGATCGACTCGCCGATCCGCTCGGTCGTGAAGAGGATCTGGCGGTACGCCCGGCGCCGCTGCTCGGTCGATTCGAGCCCGATCCCCGCGAGGCGCTTGGCCATGGTCGGTGTGCTCTCGTCGGCGGCCAGGATCCCTTTTCCAGGCGCCACCAGCGCCTCCGCCGTATGGATCATCGCGTTCACTTCCACAGCGCAGTCCCTTCGTTGACGTGTTGTCACTCTTTCTCGGCGCAAACGCGGGACACAAGGGACCATCGGTCCCGAGGACGTCGCGGGTTCAGCCGTCGCTCAGCCGTTCCTGCCCGTAGCGGAGCGCCGCGCGGCCTTGCCGCCAGGTCCTTTCGACGCACGGTCCGAGATGGTCAGCGAGCGGTGTAGCCGCCGTCGACCAGGTGGTAGCTGCCGGTGATGAAGGAGGCGGCGTCGCTGGCCAGGAAGGCGACGAGCGCCGCGACCTCCTCCGGGGTCCCCATCCTTCCGACCGGATGCTGAGCGGCGATGAACGTCCGCGCATCGGCGTCCAGCGCGTTCTCGACCAGGGGGGTCGAGATGAAGCCCGGACCCACGGTCACCACCCGGATGCCCTGCGTCGCGTACTCCAGGGCCGCGTTCTTGCTCAATCCCAGCAGGCCGTGCTTGGAAGTCACGTAGGCCGCCGACGAGGCGAATCCGACACTTCCCAGGATGGAGGCCATGTTGACGATCGCACCGCCACCGGCGGCGATCATGGCCGGGATCTGAGCTCGCATCCCGTAGAAGACGGCGTTGAGGTTGACGTCGATGACCTGCTGCCAGGATTCGGTGGCGATCTCGGCCACCGGCGCGAGCGTCCCGCCGATACCGGCGTTGTTCACCGCGATTCTCAGCGGGCCCAACCTGCTGGCTTCGTGCACCATCGTCTGGGCGAACGCCTCGTCACACACGTCCCCCACGAGTGCCGTCGCCACACCTCCGTGCGAAGAGATCCTGTCAGCGACAGCGCGAGCGTGCTCCTCGACGATGTCGACCACGAGCACCGCCGCCCCTGACTCGGCAAGCACACGAGCGGACGCTTCACCGATCCCCGAGCCGCCACCGGTCACGATCGCTGAACGGTTCCCGACGTCATATCTCGCCACGACTTCCCCTTCCCTGATGCATCGTGTTCAACCCGCCCCCGTCACGCTGCGAGGTGTCACTCGACCACCGCGAACGCCGGCGAAGGATCATGCCTCGTTTCACAGCCTGACCATCAGGCGACCGGGGACGCGCTGTGCTGGGAGTGGTCCGCGCTGACCGAGGAACCGGTGGCCGCTGTGCCGGATGCCAAGCGTTCAACCGGCACCGCAACCACCGGGCAGTGAGCGTGGCTCAAGCAGTAGTGGCTGACCGATCCGGCCCGCAGCCGTCCCCAGCCCGTGTGCTCCCGGGTGCCGAGAACCAGCATGGAGGCCTTCCTCGACTCTGCCACCAGGACAGGTCCTGGACCGTTGGACATGAACTGCAGCTCCCAGTGCGGTTCGGGCTGGACGGCATCGAAGACGGCCTTGACGGCCGCTCGGTAGCTGTCATCGATGCCCTCGAACGGGACCGGCGGGATGTACCCACCACCGGCGATCGTGTACGTGGCCGGCAGAGCCAGCGCGTGGATTGCCCGCACTCGGTGCCCGGTCAGCTTGCCCTGCGCGGCCGCCCACGCCAGAGCCGCCTGCGCCGATACCGACAGGTCCAGTCCCACGACGATCTCGTCCATCTCTACACCCTCTCAACGACCACTGCCATCCACCTTCAGCCTGGGATACCGCCGGCCGACGGGCCAGGGCACGAGGGCCCGATCAGCGGGACCAAAGGTCCTACGCCGATCGCGGACGTGCTCACCACGGTCCGTAGCTCTTGGTGTTCGCCTGCCGCATCGCGCTGACGTAGTCACCGCGCTCGGTCGCGGTGTGGTCGATGCCGGGAGGCGCAGCCAGCAGCCCGCGCACCTCGTCGACCGTGTCGAATCCCTTGCGTCGCATCCAATCCGATAGGTCGTCCAGCAGCACCTGGGCATGTCCGGGGCCGTGTCGGAGCAGAGCGGAGGTCGTCATCACCACGTCTGCGCCGGCCAGCAGGTAGCTGATCAGGTCGTCGGCGGACTCGACGCCGGAGGTCGCGGCCAGCGAGGCCGTGACCCGCCCGCGCAGCAGCGCGATCCAGGTCCGTGGCAGGCGGGCCTCCGCCGGGTTGGACAACCGGACCGCGGCCACCACCCGCAGTGTCTCAGGATCGATGTCCGGCTGCAGGAACCGGTTGAACAGCACCAGTCCATCCGCGCCGGCGCGATCGAGCCGCAGGGCCATCTCACCCGTCGAGCTGAAGTACGGACTCAGCTTGACCGCGACCGGTACGGTCACCGACTCCTTCACCGCGACCATCACCTCTAGGTGGCGCTGTTCGACTTCCCGCCCAGAGATGTGCGGGTCGCCAGGCAGGTAGAAGATGTTGAGCTCGATCGCGGCCGCACCGGCGTCCTGCATCGCCCGCGCATAGCGGATCCATCCGCCGGGTGTGACCCCATTGAGACTGGCGATGATCGGGACGTCGACGGCCGCCACGGCGCGGGTCACCAGGCTCAGGTAGCGGCGCGGACCGGGGTCGGCATCAGGGCCAGAGACCAGTGCGGGAAAGTACCCCAGCGCTTCGCCGAACCTGTCGGCCCCAGCTGCTACCAGCGCCTCGTCCCGGGCGGCGGCCTGCCGCAGCTGTTCCTCGAACAGCGAGTACAACACGACCGCCCCGACGCCGCCGTCGGCCAGGCGGCGCACGCCATCGACCGTCCACGACAGGGGCGAGGGCGACGCGACGAGCGGATTGCGCAGTTCCAGGCCGAGATAGCGCGTCGTCAGATTCATCGAGATGCCTTGCGGGGGTCGGCCGGGAACGTGCCGGCGCCGCGGGTGGCCATCTCTTCGTAGACCGCCCACCGTTGATCGGTCGCCTCCTGGGCCAGCGCCTGCAGGCGGTCGGACTCGACCGGGTCGATGTTGCCCAGCGCGCGATAGCGGAGCTCGCGGTGGCGATACTCGCTGAGCGGGATCCGCGGTCGCAGCGAGTCCAGCAGGAACGGGTTGTGGCCCGCCTCCCTGACCTTCGGGTCGTACCGGACCAGCGGCCAGTGGCCACTGGTCACGGCGCGGTGCTGCTGATCGAGCCCCTCGCGCATCTCGATGCCATGGGCGATGCAGTGGCTGTAGGCGATGATCAGGGAGGGTCCGTCATAGGCCTCCGCTTCCCGGAACGCGGCCAACGTCTGCTGCGGATCAGCACCCATCGCGACCCTGGCCACATAGACGCTGCCGTACGACATCGCTTGCAGGGCGAGATCCTTCTTCGCGGCCTGCTTCCCGCCGGCCGCGAACTTGGCGACCGCACCGAGCGGCGTGGACTTCGACATCTGACCACCGGTGTTGGAATAGACCTCCGTGTCCAGCACCAGCACGTTGACATTGCGTCCGCTGGCCAGGACGTGATCGAGGCCACCGGAACCGATGTCGTAGGCCCATCCATCCCCGCCGACGATCCACACGCTGCGCCGGACCAGGTGGTCGACGACGCTCATCAGATCGGCGACCGACTCGTCGTCTCGGTCGGCGAGCCGGCGCCGTAGCTCGGTGACCCGCTCGTGCTGGGACCGCAACTCGGACTCCCGCAGCTGCGGCGCCAGCAGGATCGCATCGACCAGCTCGGCACCCAGTTGGTCCCGGAGCTCCGCCAGCCGTCTCCTCGCCAGCGCGTCGTGCCCGTCGGCGGCGAGTCGGAAGCCGAGCCCGAATTCCGCATTGTCCTCGAACAGGGAGTTGGACCAGGCCGGGCCGCGGCCGTTCTCGTCGACCGTCCACGGCGTGGTCGGCAGGTTGCCGCCGTAGATCGACGAGCAGCCCGTCGCGTTGGCGATCATCAACCGATCTCCGAACAGCTGCGACAGCAGCTTGAGGTAAGGCGTCTCGCCGCAGCCGGCGCAGGCGCCGGGGAACTCGAAGAGGGGGAGCAGGAACTGCGTTCCTCGAACGGTGCCGAAGTCGACCCGGGACCGATCGTTGGTCGGCAGCGACTCGAAGAAATCGATGTTGCCGCGGGCGGCATCGAGCAACGGTTCCCGCTGTCCGAGGTTGATCGCCTTGACGCCGGGGCTGGTGAGATCGATGGCCGGGCAGGCTTCGACGCAGAGCCCGCACCCGGTGCAGTCCTCGAGGTACACCTGCAGGGTGTAGCGGCTGTCCGGCATGCCGACCGCGTTCAGCGGCGCCGACGGAAAGCCCTCCGGGGCGCCGTCGAGGCTCGACGTGTCGTAGTACTTCGTCCGGATCACGCTGTGCGGGCAGACGAAGCTGCAGTTCCCGCACTGGATGCACAGGTCGCCGTCCCAGACCGCGACCTGCTCGGAGATGTTCCGTTTCTCGTAGGCCGTCGTCCCCGACGGGTAGCTGCCGTCCACCGGCAACGCGCTGACCGGCACCAGATCCCCGCGCCCGGCCATCATCTCGGCCGTCACGGTCCGGACGAACTCCGGCGCGGTCGGCGGCACCAGCGGTGGCAGACCGCGACTGGCGGACACCTTCTCGGGTATCTCGATCCGGTGCAGACCGGCCACCGCGCGGTCAACCGCAGCGTGATTGCGCGCCACCACGTCCGCACCACGGTCGCGGTAGGACGTGGCGATCGACTCCTTGATCTTCGTGATGGCCAGATCTGGGGGCAGCACGCCGGAGATGGCGAAGAAGCAGGTCTGCAGCACGATGTTGATCCGGCCAGGCATCCCGACGTCGCGGGCGATCCGACCCGCGTCGACGGCGTACACGCTGATGCCCTTGTCCAGGATCTGTTGCTGCACCGGGCGGGACAGCAGGTCCCACAACCGATCCGCCGGATGACGGCAGTTGAGCAGCAGCGTCGCGCCACGCGCCGCCCGACCCAGCACGTCGACCTGGTCAAGAAGGCTGAGGTGGTGACACCCGACGAAGCCGGCGCTCGTCACGAGGTAGGGGGCGCGAATCGGCCGTGGCCCGAACCGCAGGTGCGACACAGTCTGTGACCCGGACTTCTTCGAGTCGTAGACGAAGTAGCCCTGCGCGTACAGGTCGGCGTCCGACCCGAGGATCTTGATCGTGTTCTTGTTGGCGCCGACGGTCCCGTCGGAACCCAGGCCGAAGAACACTGCGCGGACGGTGTCGACCGGCTCGATGTCCAGCGTCGGATCGTAGTCGAGGCTACTGCCGGTGACGTCGTCGATGATGCCGACGGTGAACCGCCGCCGGGGTCGCTCGAGGCGGAGCTCGGCGAACACTCCGGCGACCATCGCGGGGGTGAACTCTTTGGACGACAGGCCGTAGCGTCCTCCCGAGATCTGCGGCAGGATCGCGAGCTCGCCGTCGGCGTGCGCATCGGCCACGGCTGCCACCACGTCCAGGAACAGGGGTTCGCCGATCGATCCGGGTTCCTTCGTGCGGTCCAGAACAGCGATCCGGCGCGTCGTCGGTGGCAGTGCGTCGATCAGCTCCTGCGCCGGGAACGGCCGATAGAGCCGGATCTGTACGACGCCGACCCGGCCGTCCCGGTCATTCAGCGCGGCAACGGTTTCGGCGGCCGTCTGCGCGCCGGAGCCCATCACGACGATCACCCGGTCGGCCTCTGGATGCCCGTGGTACTCGACGTTCCGCAGTGGGCGGCCGGTTCGCTCGGCCAGCGCGTCCATCAGGCCCTGCACCACCTGCGGGGTCCGCGCATAGAACGGGTTCACCGTCTCGCGGGCCTGGAAGTAGATGTCGGGGTTCTGCGCGGTGCCGCGGATGAACGGTCGTTCCGGTGAGAGGGCGCGATCCCGATGCGCACGAACCAGGTCCGGCGGGACCAGGGCGCGCAGGTCGTCATCGGAGAGCAGGTCGATGGTGTTCAGCTCGTGCGAGGTGCGGAACCCGTCGAAGAAGTGCAGGAACGGCACCCGGGTGCGCAGGGTGGCCGCTTGCGCGATCAACGCCAGATCGTGAGCCTCCTGCACCGAGGCAGCGGCCAGCATCGCGAAGCCCGTCTGCCGGGCCGCCATCACATCGGAGTGATCGCCGAAGATCGACAGTCCCTGCGCGGCCAGCGACC
Organism: Microlunatus sp.; assembly: GCA_036524985.1. Taxonomy (GTDB): domain Bacteria; phylum Actinomycetota; class Actinomycetes; order Propionibacteriales; family Propionibacteriaceae; genus Microlunatus. Next base: position 11,448 of record DATDBH010000094.1, read on the forward strand.
GGGCGGCCACGTGGATGACGGCCGGGGTCAGCTCGCCGGCGATCTTGTACATGTTCGGGATCATCAACAGCAATCCCTGGGAGGCCGTGAACGTCGTTGCCAGCGAACCACCCTGCAAAGCGCCGTGGAGCGCGCCGGCGGCCCCCGCCTCGCTCTGCATCTCGACGACCGTCGGCACCGTCCCCCACACGTTGGGAAGCTTTTGGCTCGACCACTCGTCGGCCAGCTCCGCCATCGGCGACGCGGGGGTGATCGGGTAGATGCAGCAGACCTCGTTGAGCCGGTAGGCAACGGACACGGCCGCCTCGTTGCCGTCGATCGTCGCGCGCGTCATGGTCTCTCCGCCAACATGTCGATGGCGTGCACCGGGCACTGGTCGTAACACGCCGCACAGCCGGTGCATAGGTCGAGGTCGAACCGATAGCGATGACCGACCCCGAGCTTGATCACGGCGTCCTCCGGGCAGGCGCCCAGGCAGCCGTCGCACTCGAAGCAGTTGCCGCAGGACAGGCAGCGGCTGGCTTCGTACAGCGTCTCCTCGGCGGAGAGCCCACCCACGACCTCGCCGAACCCGGCAACGCTCTGCGCGGGGCCCAGCTCCGGTTGCTGCCGGCGACTGGTGTCGCCGAAGTACCAGAGATTGAGCTTGTCGAAGCTCGCCAGCGGGTGCTTGGCCGGGCTGGCCCCCTCTCTGCGTGCGGACTCCTCGCCGCGCAGCCAGGCATCGATGTGCCGGGCTGCCTTCTTGCCGTGCCCCACTCCGACCGTCACGGTGCGTTCGGCGGGCACCATGTCCCCGCCGGCGAACACGCCCGGGCAGCCGGTCATCATCGTCGGCGAGACCTGCACGGTGCCATCCGTACCGAACTCGACACCGGACACCGCGCGGAGGAAGCCGGTGTCGCTCTCCTGACCGACAGCCATGATCACCGTGTCCGCGGCCAACGTCTCGAACCGCCCGGTCGGCAGTGGGCGCCCGTCCTGATCGAGCTCCATCACCTCGATCTGCAGCTCCGGTCCGTCGAACGCGGTGATGGTTCGCAACCAGTTGATCCGCACGCCCTCGCGCTCGGCGTCCTGCGCCTCCTCCTCGTGTGCCGGCATCTGCCCCCGGGTACGCCGGTAGATGATCACGGCGTCGTCGGCACCGAGGCGGCGTGCCACCCGGGCGGCGTCGAAGGCCGTGTTGCCACCGCCGTACACCGCCACCCGCCGGCCGATCACCGGACGTTCGCCAGCGGCGACGCTCCGCAGGAAGGACACCGCGTCGATGATCGGACCGGCATCGCCGGCCGGGATGTCGACCCGCTTGGCCAGGTGGGCGCCGACCGCGACGAACACGGCGTCGAAGTGCCCCTCGACGCGCTCGGCGGCCAGGTTCTGCACCGTGTGATCACACGTCAGCACGACACCCAGCGCGGCAATCCGAGCCAGCTCGGCGTCGAGCACCTCGCGAGGCAACCGGTAGGAGGGAATGCCGTACCGCATCATCCCGCCAGGCCGGGCGCCCGCGTCCCGGACCTCGACGTGATGGCCGAGCCGTGCCAGGTGGTACGCGGCCGACAGCCCGCTCGGTCCCCCGCCGACGATCAGAACCCGCCGACCGCTGCGATAGGTCGGTTGGTCAAAGGCCCAGCCCTGCTCCACGGCGAGGTCGCCCAGGAAGCGCTCCACTGAGTGGATCGACACGGCGCTGTCGAGCTCGCTGCGGTTGCACACGCTCTCGCACGGGTGGTAGCAGACTCGGCCGTGGATGGCCGGGAACGGGTTGTCGGCGGTCAGCTCACGCCAGGCCTCTTCGTGCCGGCCGGCTTTGGTCTGCGCGAGCCAGGCCTGGATGTTCTCCCCAGCCGGGCAGCCGGCATTGCACGGCGGGAGCAGGTCGACGTACACGGGCCTCCGTTCCCGCACCGGGCCCGACCGGGAGTGTCCGTGCACCAGATCTGGCAGCAGCGTGACATCCGTCGAGCGATCGTTCTGCGACGTGACACCGACGGGCTGGTCGATCTTCATGCCCACCTCCCGTGTGCCGACTGCCCGAATCAGTCAGACGGACGGCCGTTTCCACTGTGCAGGCACGGTGGTCGGATCTCCAGGGGCGTTGGTCCCTTCCCACGCGGACCATGAGAGCGCACAGCACCACGAGCGCTCGCAGCAGACGCCTCCCGGCGGGCATCTCGGCCGGACGAGCATGGACGACACAAGTCCAGGTTTCACGGACCCGAGCTTCGTGGGTCTGCGACCGGGACAAGTACCCATCAACTCTCCTTGACGACCGCGTACACGACGCGCTCGGCGACGTCGACCACGGCTTCGCCGATCCGTGAGGAGTGGCGGTACAGCTCACGACGGGTGATCCGCTCCGTGCGGTCCTCGACGCCGAGCAGGCCCACCATCCCGGCGTAGTAGGCCTTCTCCAGCTCGCGTTGGACGGCGACGGCGGCGTCCGCGGACGCAGTCGCCTGGTCGCCATCGGTGCCAAGCTCTGACAAGGCGTCATGAAGGTGGCGAAGCGCGTCGCCGAGCAGGCGGGCCATGGTGGCGATCCCCTCGTCGGGGGCCGAGGCCATCGCCTCGGACTCCTTCACGAGGTCGATGACGTAGTCGAGAATGCGGTCGATCCCGCGCGAGAGCGCGAACAGATCCTCGGGCTCGATGGGCGTGACGAATGCCTCCCTGAGCGCCGTCAGCAGGTCGCGCTTGGCGAGGTCGCCCCGTTGCCCGGCATCGCGCACGGACTGGGCCGCCGCCTCGTCGCCGTCCGCCCAGCGCGAGAACGCATCCGCACCGTCCATCGTGACCGCCATCTGGCGGCGCAGCATCCCGAGCACGTCCGGGGTCTCGGGCAGGAACCAGCGTTTGCGGGTCACGTCACGAGCCGCCACAGCTCGAGCGCCACGGCGCCGAGCGCCGCCGACACGGGCATCGTGATCAGCCACGCCAACCCCATGTTGCGCACCACCGACCAGTGCACGTGGTGCCAGCGGCGCCGCCCGATGCCGATCCCCACCACGGACGAGGCGACCACCTGCGTGGTGGACACGGGTGCCCCCAGCAGCGAGGACCCGAAGATCACACCGGCCGACGAGCTCTGGCCGACCAGGCCTTCCTCCGGGCGAAGGCGGTAGATGTGACGGCCCACGGTGGCAATGATCCGCCATCCGCCGAGTGCGGTGCCGACGGTGAGGCCGGCGGCGCACACGATCTTCGCCCACGTCGGCGCCGCGAGCGTGTCGATCCGTCCCTCGGCCAGCAGCACTGCCGCGATCACCCCGATTGACTTCTGGGCGTCGTTGGCGCCGTGGCTGAACGCCAACGCGGCCGACATCCCCCACTGCCCGGCCCTCACCGGCGCACGCCAGCGCCGGGTGGCCCGGCGCGCGACGGCGCGTGTCCCGCGGATGAGCACCAGCGCCGCGACCCCACCGAGTACTGGGGACAGAGCGAGCGCGATCAGGATCCCGAACACGCCAACGGGCCGCCAGTGCTCGATCCCGCCCCAGTTGACGGCGTGCACGCTGCCCTCGACGACGGCAGCGCCGACCAGTCCGCCGACGAGTGCATGCCCAGAGCTCGACGGCAGGCCCAGCCGCCAGGTCACGAGGTTCCAGGTCACCGCCGCCCCCAGGCCGGCCCCGATCACCTCGACCGTCACGTCCGGCGGAACGGTGACGACACCTCCGATCGTGTCAGCGACCGCTGCGCCGAAGAACAGCGGCCCGAGCAGGTTGAACACCGAGGCGAGCAGGATCGCCTGAAGCGGCGTCGCGGCCCGCGTGGCTACAAGCGTGGCGATCGCGTTGGATGCGTCGTGGAGCCCGTTCGTGACGGCGAAACCGATCGCCAGCAGCAGCGCTACCGCAAGCTGGGCGTCCATGGAGCGGACTCTACGGACCGTCGTCGCGCGGGTCTCGTCCACGCCCGAGGGGGACCCAGGCCGGTGGTCGATGGCCGCGTGGGCCAGCGGCCGGCAGCATCTCGGACAAGATCTGGGTGAAGATCACGAAGCACCGATGGGTTGGCCGATTATCTGGTCGGGGAGGCGCCTAGTGTTACGGACATGAGCGACGCCGACGCCGGGCTAGCCGAACCTCTGGTCGCGGTCCCGAGGATCCAGGCCTCTGCCGGAGCTCTCCTCCGCGACCGGCAGGGGCGACTGCTGATCCTCAAGCCGACCTACAAGGGCGGCTGGACGGTGCCCGGCGGCGTGGTCGAGACCGGCGAGTCCCCCTGGCAGGCGTGCCGCCGCGAGACCAAGGAGGAGTGCAGTCTCGACGTGACCACTGGCCGGCTGGTGTGCGTGGACTTCCTGCACCCGAAGCCGGGCCGGCCCGGGGGTCTGCGCTTCCTGTTCGACTGTGGCGTCTTCGACGACGCGAGCCTGGAGACGGTGGTGATCCAGCCATCCGAGATCGCCGAGAGCCGAGTCGTGCCGCTGGCCACCGCACTGCCACTGCTCAGCGGGCCGGTCCGTCGTCGGGTCCGCGCCGCCTGCGAAGCCGACCAGGTGCGCTACCTCGAGAACGGCCGCCCGGTGGCGGGCATCACGTCCTGGGATCGGGCAGATCCACCGCAGCACTGATCATCTGATCGCACCTCGGCGGCGACGCCCCCCTTGATCACCCGTGGAGCGTGCGCTGAGATGAGCGGCATGGCCGATCTCGTCTACTACTCCCAGTGCTCTGTCGACGGCTACATCGCCGATGCGGGCGGCGATTTCTCCTGGGCCTTTCCCCCCGAAGACGTACACCGCGCCGCGAACGACGCAGCGGCCCGGACCGGTATTCACCTGCTCGGCCGACGCACGTACGAGGTCATGCGCTACTGGGACGAGGCGCAGCCCGATGCGGCCGAGGTCGAGGCCGATTTCCAGCGGGCGTGGGCGCCTTCGGAGAAGGTCGTCTACTCGCGGACCATCGATCGAGTGGGTCCGAACGCACGGATCGAGCGGGAGTTCGACCCCGCCGCGGCGCGAGCCATCGCCGACGCCGCAGACGCCGAGGTCGAGATCGGCGGTGCGTCCCTCGGCGGACAGGCGCTGCGGGCCGGCATCGTCGATGTCCTGACCCTCGTCCTGTTCCCGGTGATCATCGGAGGCGGGTTGCGGGTGATCCCACAGGACCTCCGACTCGATCTCCAGCTCACCGAGCGTCGGGACTTCAGCCGCGGCATCGTCCAGCTCAGCTATCGCGTTCCTCGAGCGGAGGTGGTGGCGCCGCCGGTCTGAGAAGGCCTGACCGGTCCGGCCAACGCCAGCACAGGTGTCGCCGTAGTCCTCGTACGTCCAGCCGAAGACCGAAGCGCACACGACCTTTGCCTCCGAGACGTAGGTGACGTAGATCTCGACGTCGTCGATGGAGTGGTGCACGTGCCTCATCTGGCTTTGGGCGCGAGATCTGGCCGCGGATGTGCGTGAGATCCGACCGCGCCGGAGGATGGCTGATCGCTCGGAATCTGCGCGAGATTCAGCCGCACCGTGCGAGCTTCCGCGTCGCAGTTGGCGTCCGGGCTGGGGCGTCTTCATGGAGCCGGGCTGCGAATGGCTAGCAGCGGCGGACACTCAGGCTAAGCACATCTACCTCGATCCAGCTTCGGATGACGGACGGCCAGCGGGCGTCGCCCCACCAGTGACTACCGGTGATCGGATACCACCAGCGGCGTCGAAAGGCGGCGGCCTGCGTCCCGGCGTCTGTGGCTCTTGTCATGCCGCTCCGGGAGTGGACTACGAGGCGTGTCCGAGCTGTCGTGTCAGTTCGACCCTGCTGGCGGTGCCGGTCTTGCGCAGGACGTTTGACACGTGCGTGACGACAGACGGCAGTCCCGCCGGTGCGTGACCGCAGGCGCTCACCCCGGTACGGCGGCCGGCGACCAGCCCCGCCACGAACATGCCGTGGTTGATGCCGTCCTCCAGCACGCACGGTTCGCCGACGTCGAGACCGACCGACGCGCGGCCTCCGAACTCGGCGTTGGTGACGTCGAACAAGCCGTCCACCACGTACACGGTGACCCCCGCACCCTGTCCCTGGCTGAGATAGCCCTGGTCGAGGGGGCGTCGGTGCTGGTCGATGCGATCCAGTGCCCAACCCGGGTTCTTCTGCACGACCTCCGCCGTCGCCGGGGTGGATGCCGGCGAGGGTGTTGTCGCCGACGTGCGCTCGGCGGTGGGCGTCGAGGTGGGTGCCGAGGCGATCCTGCGGGCCAGCATCGCGAGCCGAGCCGAGACGATCGGCTCTTGTGAGGGTCGGCGACCGACGAGATGATGATCTCCGGGGCCAGGGAGTCACGCGACCGGGGGGATCCGGTGATCCAGCTGCAGGTGGTGCAGGGGCCGTACGTCGTCAGCGACGACGTGCGCCGACCGGTCCCGACCGGCGCCGAGCGGCTGATCGTCCTGCTCGCGCTGCGTGGCCAGATCCGCCGCAAGAGGGCCGCGGGGCTGCTCTGGCCGGACGCGGAGCCCCAACGCCGGGCCGGCAACCTGCGGTCCGCGGTGTGGCGCCTGCGTGCGGTGCCGCTGGAGCTGGTCTGCGAGGCCGGCGATGCGCTCAGCATCCGCTCCGACGTCCCGGTGGACGTACAGGTCCTGCACGAGACAGCGGACGATGCCGTCGTTGACCTCCCGGGCTCCGGGGGGTCTTTGTCGCTCCCGTTCCTCACCGCCGCGACGAACCTGCTGCCGGGCTGGTACGACGACTGGCTCGCCGCCGATCGGGAACGGATCCGGGCGGCCGCCCTGGACGCCTTGGATCGGCGGTCACATCGGCTCAGCCGGTCCGGCTGCTGGGCCGAGGCGATCGACACCGCCCTGGTGGCCGTCACCTGCGAACCGCTGCGCGAGAGCTCGCAGATCGCCTTGTTGCGGGCACATCTGGCGGAGGGGAACCTGGTGGAGGCCAGGCGCGCGTACCGGGCCTATCGGGCCCAGCTCGGGATCGAGGTGGGCCTCGCTCCATCCGCCGAGCTCGTCCGGATGGTCACGGCGGTGGGCTGAGCCACGGCCGTGGGCTGGGCCAGCAGGGCGGTGAGCAGACGGGACGGTTCCACACCGAGCTCCCGCCGCACCAGCACGGCGAAGCGGGCGTACGTCCGGTCGGCGGCGGCCCGGTCGCCGGCCGCGAGGTGGGCGGCGAGCAGACTCCGCTGAGCGCTCTCGCGCAGTGGATCGATGGCGACGACGCCCGTGGCGGCCGCGATGGCCTCGGCCGTCCGACCGCGGGCGGCCAGCTCTCCCGCCAGTGCCTCGAGGGCGTGCAGCACTCGCTGCCGGAGCCGTTCGCGCTCCAGCTGCGCCCACCCCTCGCTCCAGGCCGTGAACAGGTCGCATGCGTCGACCAATGCGACATCGCCCGCATCCTCGGGCAGGGAGCCCGAAGCCGCGTCGAGGTCGGCAGGATCGGGCCGACCCGCGATCAGCCGCGCGGCCCACGCGGCGACGTGGTCCACGTCGACCTCGGTGTCGGGCGCCAGGCTGAGCGACCGCTTGTCCGCGACGATCACCGGGATCCCCGCGCAGCGCAGTCGCCACAGAGCGGACCTGAGGTTGCCGATGGCCCGGACGTCGTCGCAGCACGGCCAGAGCGTGCCGGCCACGTACCCGCGCTCGAGGCGAACCCGCGGCAGCGCGACGAAGGCCAGCAGCCGTTGGCTTCCGGCCGGAACCGGCTGATCGATGCCGTCGATCGTGACCCTGGGGTGGCCGATCAGGCGCACCACCGAACGTCGCGCGCTCTGCACCGCCATCGCATCGCCCCCAGCCCCACCGAGCGGCGACCCCAATCGCCCCTCGTCTCCACCGTAGAGACCTCGACACGACACGGAAATACGCCAACGGGAGGAATCAGAACGAATCGAGGAACCGGTGGATGATCTCCAGCGCCGCCGACCGATCGGTCAGCCGGACCTGGTGCCGAGCCGGCGCGCCGATGGGCTGATCGAGCAGGGACGGCTCCACCGTCAGCGCGATCAGCAGGTAGTCGTCCTGGCGTTCGACCCTCATGATCAACAGGCCGGCCCTCGGCTCCTCGCTCGTCATGGCCGCAGCGCCCTACGATGAGCCGGACATCGGGAGGTCCACATGTCATCCACCGACGACAAGCAGACACTGGCGCGGCGCGCCAGACGGCAGCTGGTCTTCGCCGTCATCAGTGCCGGGTGACGATGCTGGCGGCGATCAGCCCGGTCTGGATCGAGGAGTTCACCGGGCTCGAGCCGGACGGCGGCAACGGGGCGCTCGAGTGGTTGCTCGCGGTCGGGTTCGGCCTGGTCGGCGTCGAACTCGGTGTTCTCTGCCATCGGACTCGCCAGCAGCTGAAGCATGCTCGCGGCTGACGTCGACGCGGACACCCGGCGAACCCCGGGCCGTCTTCGGGTCCGTGACGCCATCGCCTCAGCGCCCCACGAACTCACGCACGGCAGCACCGGGATGGGCCTGGCAGAAGGCCAGTAGCGTGTCCAGGGACGCCAGGTCCGCGGCGACCGGATCCACCCGCAAACCGGCGACGTCCACGTCGGCGATCGCCAGCAGGTAGCGGTGCTCACCGGCCACGACACCGCCCACGGCCACGCCGGCGAACTCCACGATCGCCGACGTGCCGGCCGGCAGCGGACCCGCGACGGCGCCCCCGAGAGCGGCCACGGTCACCGGACTGACCGAGGTGTCCACCAGCAGCAACCGGTGCCGTACGGCGGTCTCGGCCACGTTCCCGATGTTGGCGGCCCGCAGGTAGAACGTGTTGCCCGCGGCGGCCACCGTGTCCTGACCGTGAGTGGTGACGACGTCGAACAACGCATCGCGCGCGGCGCCGGGGGCGACGGCGGCCGGTACGGCCACGAGGTCGGCCAGCACGGCACTCCCGGCCCCCTGCCGGCCGGCGGCCGACTCCGTCGCGGAGCGACGGACCGACAACCGCCGACGTACCGGTTCGCAGATCACCACGGGCGAGAGCCCACCCTGGGCGAGCTGCTGGGTGATCGCCGTCCGGATCGCCGCTGCCGAGATCGGACCGGCGGCCGGTAGCCCGTTCTGACCGGGCTGCAGCCGGATCTCGATGGTCGTGGTGGCCGTCGCGGTCAGCGACCGGGGCGCCGCCGGGGTGAGGTTCCACGGGCCCTGGTTGGCGCCCGGCGTGTCGAGGGTGTTGCCGAACCCACCGGCACCGGTCGTCAGCCCGAAGGTGGCCGCCGCCGTCCCGGCCACGACCACCCGGGTGGTGCTCAGGGTGGACAGCCGGAGCGCGTCGTTGCCGGGTCCCGGCACGAAGTCGAGCCGGATGGCCCGGACCGGTGCACCGGCCGCCAGGAACGCCCGGTTCAACACGCTCGCGGCATCGGTGGCGAAGACGCGGTTCAGGGCCGGCAGCTCCGGGTCGCCCGCCGCGAACGAGGCCGTCGCCGTGGTCCGCACCTGGATCTGGAAACGCCGCCGGGCCGGCAGGTTGTACGGGCCCCCGGTGGCGAACCGGACGTCCGGCGACCCCGGCAGCGCCACCGCCGGCAGCCCGAAGGGCGCGGCACCGTTGGCGGCGTTCTCGCCCCCCGCGACGGCGATGATCGCGATCGAGCTGCCGTCCACGGTGCGCAGCACGATCTGGTCGTCCTCGGCGGCCGGGCTGACGTCGCACTCGCGGTAGGCGATCTTCGCCTGGCTGCGGATCAGATCGAGGACCGGGGCGGGCTGGGTCGGGACGCGGTCGAGGGGGTCGTCGGCGGAGCGGGCGATCGCCAGGATCCCGACCCGTTGGTGCTGCTCCACCGACGCGGGCCAGGCGAAGGGCGCGCTGACACCCATCACCGCCACCCGGGGCGATCCGGGCGACACCGTCTCGTGGACGGCGCCGGCCGGACCCGTCACGGGCTCGTCGCCGAGCACCGTCCACGACCCGAAGGCCGTGCCGGCCGCGATCGGGTTGGCCAGCGCCGCCCACAGCTCGACGGGCACCGGCGGAGGACCAGCGTCGGCCGGTGCCCACACCGCGGTGACCCGCACCGGAGGCCCGGCCGGGTCGGGCGGTGCGGCCGGCCTCGGGGTGGGGAACGCGCCCCGGTTGTGGACCTGCACGGCCAGGAACGCCGGGCCGACCCGGACGTCCTCGCTGGTCAGCTGATCGTCGAACTCGACCCCGTCGAGCACGGCGCCGATCCGTGGATCGTGCCGCAAAAGCTTGATGTCGGGCGAGGCGTCGAAACGGAGAACCTCCGGCCGGGCCGCCAGCAGATCCGGGCCCGGGGTCGGTTGCGCGGTCCCGTCGTCCAGCCCGGTGGTGCGCAGGTGCAGGCGTACGTCGCGGACGTCACCGGGAGCGAGCCGCCGCTCGAACACCCCCCGACCCCAGGCACCGGCGCGCAGCACTCGCGTCTGGGTAGCCAGCGCCAGGTCGGTGACCCGGACGTTCGGCAGCCCGGCGTCGAACGGCTGCCAGGTCTGGCCGGCGTCCGGGGAGTGGTGCACGCCGAGGTCGGTGGCGGCGTAGACGTGCCCGGGAGCCCCGGGGTCGAAGACCAGGGCTCGGACGCCGACGATCCGGCGGTCCGGGGCGGCCAGACCGTTGTCGATCTGGGTCGGTGCGGCCGCGAAGGTGGTGCCGCCGTCGGTGGACCGGAACAGCATCACCGCATCGGCACTGTGCAGGCCCTCGGCGTACAGACCGGCGAGCACCACGTCGGGCTGGTCGGGCCGGACGGCGATCGCGTCGCACTCCCCGAGCCGCTCGTCCATGATCGAGGGTCGGTGCTGCCAGTGCTCGCCGTCGTCGGTGGAGCGGTAGACCCGGCCGGCGCGGTCACCGGCGTACGCGGTGCGGGTGCCGGGTGGCCCGAAGGTCAGCTCGGTGACCTCCCCCATCGCCCGACGTTCGTCCGGGTCCCCCTCGGACGCGGCCGTGAGCTCCAGGTCGCAGCGGATCCGGACGGCGGGCACGGCGGCGAGCATCCGCCGGACCGCGTCGCAGAGCTCGACGACGGTGACCCGGGTGAGGTCGGTGACCCCGAGGAACGCGGCGGTCAGCGGCTGCAGGGCGGTCTGGTTCCCGCCCTCGCGCAGCCGCAGGGTGCGATCGACGACGGGTGGACCGGGAAGCTGACTGAGGTCGTAGGTGTCCCGCCAGGTCGCCGTCCGATCGCGGCCGAGGAGTCGGCGGGTGCGGTTCGGAGTCGCCGGGATGAGCTGGGTGTCGGTGTCGGCGGCGCCCGGGGACACCACGGTCAGGTTGCCCTGCACCGTCACGGTGCTGGCCGGGGCCGCCGTCGACGTGAGGCGGAGACCACGGAAGGCCGAGTGGGACCACACCTCATAGGGCTGGCCCGCCAGCCGACGGCGCAGCACCTCGCTGAGCTGGCCGATGGTCACGTGCGAGCTGGCCGGGGGCGGCAGCTCGGTGTCGAAGACGATGTCGACCTGCGTCGCGGCGGTTCCCCGGGTCACCCGCAGCGACGTGCCGGACAGGTCGAGTCCGGCGGCAGCGTCGAACACCATCAGTGGCGCGATGGCCGGAAGCGCCGGCGAGGCCGCGCCGGGGCCGGCCCCGGCGGTGGCTCCGTGATAGCTGCGAGCCACGGTGCCGAACATGGCGAGCGCGGTGCCGGAGAGCACGACGACGGCCGCCGAGCCGGTGGTCGTGGAGGCGATGACGAGCTCGCGCGGTCCGGGCAGGATCACCGGCAGGGCACGGATCAGCGGGCGCTGTGCGACGGGGGTGCCGGCCAGCACGGCGGCGAACTGCCCGGTCAGGTAGGTCGCCACCTGCTCGGCGGTGGCGGACGCCGGCAGGGTCGCCCCGACGGTCAGCGGGACGGTGACGGGGATCGGGGCGTTGGCCGCGCCGGTCAGATCGGTGCTCACGATCAGCCGCAGGTCCAGACCGGCCCCGATCGCGTACGGCTCGGGCCGGACCGAACGGACCCGGGACTCGGCGTTGCGCTCGGTCGTGGCGTCGCGGACGGTCACCGTCCGCTGCGGCACCAGGCCCAGTGCGCGGCCGCCGGGTGTGTCGAGGACCTCGAGCACCGAGAAGCCGGCGTTGCGTTGCGCCGGGCGGTCGAAGATCTCGAACCCGGTGCCGAGCGGCTCGGGCTGCCAACGGTCGCCGGTGGTGGCGCGGGTGCCGTACAGACGGTGCCGCCGGGCCGTGAGCACCCGGCCGGGCAGCCGCGGATGGAACAGCGTCTCCGGCGTGAACAGGGCGAGGTCGGCGTCCCCGAAGCCGTCCCGCAGGTCCCGCGGCCACAGGGCGTTCTGGACGGCGTCGCGTGGCAGCGGCAGGGTCGTCCGCAGCCGCCCGGGGAACCGGGCCTCGGTGATGCCGCTCTGGTACGTGACCAGCATCCGGTACGGGTCGTCCGGGTCGAACGCGACGAAGCCACCGTCGGCGGTGAGCGCGAGCTGCCAGGACGGGCCGGACAGACCGATCCAGACCCCGTTGTCCTGGAAGCCGCAGCCGATCACGGACGGGA
>DATDBH010000095.1:0-7129 GCA_036524985.1 Microlunatus sp.
CTGTCGATCGGTTTGGGCAGGTACGCGTCCATCCCGGCCGCGAGGCACCGCTCTTCGTCGCCGGCGAGGGCCCCGGCCGTCATCGCGATGATCGGGGTGTGCCGCGCTGACCCCTCCCGACGCCGTATCTCCGCGGTGGCCGTGTAGCCGTCCATCTCGGGCATCTGGCAGTCCATCAGCACCGCGGCGTACGACGTTCGCTCGATGGCGACGAGCGCCTCGTATCCGTTCGCGGCGAGGTCGGACGCGAACCCGAGCCGATCCAGCAAGCCGCGCGCCACGAGCTGGTTGATGGCGTTGTCCTCCACCACGAGGACGCGTCCTCGACCCGACCGGTGGATGGCGGCGGGCTCTGAGGCCTCCGGCCACGGAACGCGCAGCGAGGGCTGCAGCACCTGACCCAGCAGGTCGTGCAGCTGCGCCGGGCGCACCGGCTTGTTCAGGTGAGCGGAGACGTGCACGCCGTCGAGCTCTGCGCTGGTGACGTCGCTCGAGGTCAGCACCACCAGGCGGGTCCCCGAGAGCGCGGGGGTGTCCTTGATCCGGCGGGCGAGCTCCAGACCGTCCATCGCGGGCATGTTGACGTCCAGCAGGGCGAGGGCGAATGGGGTGCCGGCGGCCGCCGCGTCGTGCAGCAGCCGGAGCGCGGCGACCCCGCTGTCGGCCAGCTGGGGTCGAAGGTGCCAGGCGATCAGCTGCTCATGCAGGATCAGCCGGTTCGTCGCGTTGTCGTCGACGACGAGCACGGCCATGCCTTCCGGCAGCGGCGCCCGAGATCCGGGCGGCGTCGCCGGCCGGACCCGACCACGGGGGAACCGCACCGTGAAGCGGAAGACGCTGCCGGCGCCGAGCCGGCTCTCGACCGTGAGATCGCCACCCATGGTCTCGACCAGCTGTCGGGAGATGGCCAGGCCCAACCCCGTACCGCCGAAACGTCTGGTGGTCGAGGCGTCGACCTGGGAGAACGGCTGGAAGATGTGCTGAAGGTGGTCGGACGAGATGCCGATCCCGGTGTCGGCGACCTCGAACGTGACATCGACGGCGTCGTCGGAGGTCGCTCCCAGCTGTGCCGACAGCACGACCTCGCCGGCGTCGGTGAACTTGACCGCGTTGGCCGTGAGGTTCAGCAGCACCTGTCGGAGTCGCGACGGGTCGCCGCGCAGCGGCGTGGAGTCCGCCGGACAACGTGTGATGAGCTCGATCCCCTTGGCGTGGGCCTGCCGGGCGAGCAGACCGCCGACCTCCTCGATCACCGACGTGACATCGAGGTCGATGATGTCGAGCTCCATCCGACCGGCCTCGATCTTGGAGAAGTCGAGGACGTCGTTGATGATCGCCAGCAGAGCCTCTCCCGCGGTCTGGATCCCCGAGACGTACTGACGCTGTCGCTCCTCCAGGTCGGTGCCGATCAGCAGGTCGGCCAGACCGATGACGCCGTTCATCGGGGTCCGGATCTCGTGACTCATGGTGGCCAGGAAGGCCGACTTGGCGCGAAGAGCCGCCAACGCGGTGTCCCGAGCCGCCTCGAGCTCGCTCTCCGCCTCCTTGTAGCCGGTGATGTTGAGGGCGGTACCGCGCATCAGCAACGGGCGTCCGGTGTCGTCGCGGAAGACTTCGCCCGAGGCGCGTACCCAGACCACCGGCTGACCAGGACCACCACCGATCCGCTGGTCGAACTCAAAACCGGGTAGCCCGTCGAGGCAGGCGCCCACGATGGCGGCCGTCATCTCACGGTCGTCGGGACGCACCAGTGCGAGATAGCCCTCGAGCGTGCCATCGAACCCGCCCGGGGCCAGCCGGAAGATGCGGTACATCTCGTCGGACCACTGGAGCTCGTTCGCTTCGATGTCCCACTCCCAGCTGCCGAGGTGAGCCACCCGCTGGGCCTCGGCGAGCTGCTCCTCACGTCGGCGGAGCTCATCGCTGAGACGGCGTCGCTCGGTGATGTCGTTGACGAACGCGATCAGGCCCAGGTAGGTACCGTTCTGGTCCTGCCACGGACTGTGGCTGATGACGGTCCACACGGGCTCCCCGTCGCGCCTCAGCAGCAGGCACTCCGCCGATTCAGTGGTGCCTCCGGCCAGCCGCTGACGAGCCAGGAACGCCGCCCCCTGATCCCTCCCCTCATCGTCCAGCACCTCCAGCAGCGAGATCGACGCCATCTCCTCGACTGTGTAGCCCAACATGGCGGCCATCCGCGCGTTGACGTAGGCCGTCGTGCCGTCGAGGTCGAAGACCCAGATGCCCTCGTTGCCGGACTCGACGATCTGGCGATACAGCGACGGCGCCAGGGCGGGGGCGAACGGCAGGTGTGGGTCAGAGCTCGGTGGACTCGACATGGTCAGACGGCTTCCGAGCTACCGGGCTTCCCGGGAAGAGTCGAGCGGTAGGCGACGAGCTCGGCCGCGAGCTGCTCGAACTCCCCACGCACCTCCCGGAGCGCGTCGTCGACATCGAGTGTGACGAATGGAACGGTCTCGATCCGCTGGCAGGCGGCAGCGAGCCGCTCACCTCCCAGGGTGGCGGTGCTGCCCTTCAGCTTGTGTGCCACCGCTTGCAGCGAGATCAGATCGGACGCCGCTCCGGCAGACTCCATCTGAGCCACCAGGTCGCGCGCCTGCACCAGGTAGAGGTCGATCAGTCCGGTCACGAACTCGCTGCCACGGTCACCGAGCTGGCTGCGTAAGGAGTCGATCGTCGTGGTCTGGAACACCATGGTCGCGGCCATGGTCACTCGACGAGCTGACGAGGTGCGGGCGCCAGGTCCCGGGGTCTCGGGGGCAACGCGAAATCCTTTCCCTCCCGAGGATTGTTTCGCTGCCCATCATAGCGTTGCGGGCCCACCGGCCGGCGTCCACTCGCCGGACGTGGAAGGACCTGGGTTGACCGTCTGCGCGACCAACTCCTACCTACGGTCAACCCCCGGCGGCCCGACAAGCGAGCGACCGGGGTGGGCTGGCCGTACGTGGCTTCGTCGTGGGATCTGGCAGGTGGTGGTGCGGGGCTGGTTGGCGTGCGTGGCTTCCCGGCGGAATCCGGCGGTTGGTGCCCGCCGAACTCGGCGCCCGGCTCCACCTGCGACCGCGGAGTCACCGGCGGCGGCTCGCCTACCGGGATGGGCCGCCGCCCGACGCCGCCGAGTCGGGAACGGTCACCAAGCCGGCCCGGGCAGTCTCGCGATCTGGGACGGAATCTCACCACACTGTCGGAATGTCTCTATTCTCTGGCGAACTACTAGGAATTAGAGGCTCCAGCCTCGTCACAATGTTGGGGGACGTCATGTCAACTCCGTTCTCGCGCCGTCAGGTGATGCGCGCCGCGGCCGGTCTGGTCGCTGTAGGGGTTGTTTCCACCTTGGGCGGCTGCGTCGGCGGCTCTGCCGCACCGACCGGCGAAGGCTCGGACACGACCACGCTGCACCTGGTCGGGTTCGCTGTGCCGAAGGAGGCGAACAACGCGATCCAGAAGAAGTTCGCCGAGACGCCGGAGGGCAAGGGCGTCGTCTGGGAGGAGTCCTACGGGGCCTCCGGCGATCAGAGCCGTGCGGTGGTCAACGGGCTGAAGGCCGACTACGTGAACTTCTCCCTCGAGGGCGACGTGACGCGTCTGGTCAAGGCCGGGCTGGTGGCCGAGGACTGGAAGTCCGGTGCCACCAAGGGCATCGTGTCCGATTCGGCCGTGGTGATCGTGGTCCCGAAGGGCAACCCGCAGGGCATCAAGGGCTGGGACGACCTCACCAAGGAGGGTGTCAAGATCATCACCCCGAACCCGGCGTCGTCGGGTTCGGCGCGGTGGAACATCCTGGCCGCCTACCAGCAGGTGATCGCCAACGGCGGCACCGAGGCTGACGCCGAGGCGTACCTGACCGAGTTCTTCGGCAACGTCGCCGCTCTTCCGGGCAGCGGCCGCGACGCCACCAACGCCTTCCTCGAGGGTGCTGGCAACGTCTTGATCTCGTACGAGAACGAGGCCATCCTGGCGCGCCAGTCGGGTGAGGACTTCGACTACATCCTCCCGGACGCGACGCTGAAGATCGAGAACCCTGGCGCCGTGCTGAAGGACGCGAACCCGAAGGCCGCCACCTACCTGGACTTCGTGCTGAGCACGGCCGGGCAGGAGGAGTTCGTCAAGAAGGGCTTCCGCTCGGTCAACGCGGAGACCCCCGTCGGGACCGTCGAGGGCGCCAACGACCCGGCCAACCCGTTCCCCGTGCCGAGCAAGCTGTTCACCATCGCCGATCTGGGTGGCTGGGAGGCGGTGAACGTCAAGTTCTTCGAGGAGAAGACCGGCATCGTTCCCGAGGTGCAGAAGGCCACGGGCAAGTCGCAGTGACCGCAACCGCCCTCACCCCCCTGGTCGAGCGGCCGGAGGAGACCCCTCCTCCGGCCGGTCGACGGCGGAGACGACGCGCGTCGACGTCGCTGACCCCGGTGGCCGGTCTCGGGCTCGGTGTGACGATGATCTGGTTCAGCCTGCTCGTGCTGATCCCGCTGGTCGCGATCATGGTCCAGGCCTCCGAAGGGGGCTGGGCGGTGTACTGGCAGGCGCTGACGAGCGAGCAGACCGCCGCAGCCCTCCGGCTGACCGTCACCCAGGCCTTCCTGGTGACCCTGGTGAACATCGTGATGGGCACCGCGATCGCCTGGGTGCTGGTCCGCGACCAGTTCCGTGGCAAGCAGATCCTCGAGGTCGTGATCGACATCCCGTTCGCCCTGCCGACGATCGTGGCCGGCATGGTGCTGTTGAGTCTCTACGGCCCTTCCAGCCCCCTGAGCGTGGACTGGGCCAACACCCGGGTGGCGGTCTTCCTGGCGTTCCTTTTCGTCACGTTGCCGTTCGTGGTCCGCACGGTGCAGCCGGTCCTGGCCGAGCTCGAGCCGGAGGTGGAGGAGGCGGCGGCGTCGCTCGGCGCCTCTCGCTTCACCACGTTCCGGACCTTGATCATCCCGGCCTTGGCGCCGGCCATCACGTCCGGCGCTGCGCTCAGCTTCGCCCGCGGGATCAGTGAGTACGGGTCGCTGGTGCTGCTGTCGGGCAACCTGCCGTACTCGACCGAGGTCGCCTCGGTCCGCATCCTCTCCTACGTCGAGGGGGACAAGCTGACCGACGCCGCTGCGGTGGCTTCGATCCTGCTCGTCATCGCCCTGGTCGTGATCGTCGCGCTGGACATCATCTCGCGACGGGTCGCTCGTCATGGTTGACACGCAGGTCCGGCCGACGCCGACCGCCGCCG
This sequence comes from Microlunatus sp., assembly GCA_036524985.1. Classification (GTDB taxonomy): domain Bacteria; phylum Actinomycetota; class Actinomycetes; order Propionibacteriales; family Propionibacteriaceae; genus Microlunatus. Next base: position 5,234 of record DATDBH010000095.1, read on the forward strand.
CTCCGCGCGGCAAGGTGATCACCGTCCGCAGCCGCTCGCCCTTCCGCTGGGCCCTTCGGGCGCTCGTGATCACCTACCTGTTCTTCCTCGTCATCTGGCCGGTGGCCCTGGTGGCCAAGGCCACCTTCTCCCAGGGTCTCGAGCCGGTGCTGGATGCCCTGCGCCAGCCCGACGTGATCTTCGCCTTCCAGCTCACGCTGTCCATCGCGTTCTGGGCGGTGTTGATCAACACCATCTTCGGCATCATCATCTCGCTGCTGCTGAGCAGATACACCTTCCCCGGGCGACGGGCGCTGTCGGCCTTCATCGACCTGCCGCTGTCGGTCTCCCCGATCGTGGTCGGTCTCGCGTTGTTGTTGGTGTACAGCGGTCGCACCGGCTGGCTCGGACAGTCGCTGGAGACCGCGGGGTTCCAGATCATCTACGCCCCGCCGGGGATGATCTTGGCCACGGCGTTCGTCAGTCTTCCGCTGGTGATCCGGGAGCTGGTCCCGGTGCTCACCGAGATCGGCACCGACGCCGAGCAGGCGGCCCGCAGCCTCGGCGCCTCATCGCTGCAGTCGTTCCTGCGGATCACCCTGCCGGCGATCAAGTGGGCGCTTCTGTACGGCGTGGTGCTCAGCCTCGCCCGCTCGCTCGGCGAGTTCGGCGCCGTCAAGATCGTCTCCGGCGGTGTGGCCATGCGCACGCAGTCGGCCACCCTGCTCGTCGAAGAGCGCTATCAGCAGTTCGGACCCGAGAACACCATCACCGCCTACACCGCGGCCTTCATCCTGGCCCTGATCGCCGTCATCGCCTTGGTCGTCGTGACCAGCCTGCGTCCCAAGGAGGACCCCCGATGAACGAGGTAGCACAGTGAGCATCAACGTCCGCGGTGTCGGCAAGCGCTTCGGCGACTTCGTCGCGCTCTCCGACATCGACCTCGAGATCCCGTCGGGTCAGCTGACCGCGCTGCTGGGCCCCAGTGGCGGTGGCAAGTCGACGCTGCTGCGGATCATCGCCGGGCTGGAGCTGTCCGACGTCGGCACCGTCGAGATCGAGGGCAACGACGCCACCAGACTGCCGGCCCAGAAGCGGAACGTCGGCTTCGTGTTCCAGCACTACGCGGCGTTCCGGCACATGAGCGTGGCCGACAACGTCGGGTTCGGCCTCAAGATCAGGAAGCGGCCCAAGCGGGAGATCGCCGCGAAGGTCGACGAGCTGCTGTCCCTGGTCCACCTGTCGCAGTTCGCCGATCGGTTGCCCTCCCAGCTGTCGGGCGGTCAGCGTCAGCGGATGGCGCTGGCCCGGGCGCTGGCCATCGAGCCGTCGGTGCTGCTGCTCGACGAGCCGTTCGGCGCGCTCGACGCCAGGGTCCGCAAGGAGCTCCGCGCCTGGCTGCGGCGGCTCCACGACGAGGTGCACGTGACCACCGTGTTCGTCACCCACGATCAGGAGGAGGCGCTCGAGGTCGCCGACCAGATCGTGGTGATCGACAACGGACGGATCGAGCAGGTCGGCACCCCCGATGAGCTCTACGACGCGCCGGCCTCGGAGTTCGTGATGAGCTTCCTCGGTCCGGTCACCGTGCTCGACGGCCTGCTCGTCCGTCCGCACGACATCGAGGTCGTCACCGTCCCCTTCCCCGACGCTCGCGCCGGCCGGATCCTCCGCACCAGTCGGGTCGGCTTCGAGGTCCGTCTCGAGATCGGCCTCACCGGCGACGAGCTGGTGCCACCCGTGCTCGTCACCCTGACCCGGGCCGAGGCCACCGCGAAGCAGCTGGACGAGGGCCTGCCGGTCTGGATCAGGGCGGTCGCCGGTGCCTCCCAGATCGCCAGCTCCACCGGCGTGCCGGTGGAGTCCGACCTGGAGACCCTGTCGGGCGTGCCGAGCTGACGACAGCTCGGCACGGAC
>DATDBH010000096.1:0-2229 GCA_036524985.1 Microlunatus sp.
CGGCTGGCGCGGCTTCGCGCAGGTGAACTTCCAGCGACGGCTCGCCGCGTTGTCCGCTGCCGTGGTGGTCGGCCTCATCTGGTCGCTCTGGCACCTGTGGCCGGCTCTCACGCCCCTCGGCCGCGCCGAGCTGACGGTCACAGACGTCGTCTCGACCTTGGTGCGCCTCGTGTCGACCGCTGTGATCTACGCCTGGCTCTACAACAGCACCGACGGCGCTCTGCCGGTGGTGCTGGTGGCGCACGCCGCCCACAACACCGCGATCTCCCTCATGCCCGTCGAGATCATCGGCGCCGACGCCGGCGCCCCGGCCGTCGCGCTGCTCCACGTTGTCGCCGCCATCGCCGTCATCGCCGGGACCAGCGTGCGCACCCTGACGCGTGCCGGGAGATCCTGAGGATCGGCGGCCCCGGGCCCGTCCGGTCGAGGCGGGCGCTCACACCGGGGTCATTCCGTCTGGACGGGTCTCGCGTGGTTCAGTGCCCGACTCATCTGGTCTGCTGTGGCGGGATCGCGGAAGCGGTTGAGCCGGTGCGATCCGTCGCACAGGGGTTTGAGCCGTGATCGCCCGCAGCGGCACAGCGCCACCACGCGGCGACGGTGCTCGACCGGTTCGCCGCCGGCACTCAACAGCTCGACCGGTCCGCGGACGAGCAACGGCCCATCCGGACAGACGGTGATGCTGCTGGCAGCCCCCGACGCCAGGTCGTCCTCGCCACCGTGCTCGGGTCCGGCCGGCGGTTGCGTGGTCACGGCAGCGCCCCGCCGTCGAGGCCCGAAGGGCGAAGACTCGAGACACCCGCATCCCAGTGGTCGAAGACGTGCCGGGCAAAGGCGGCATCGGCGTACGCGGCGCAGCGGGCACCGAAGATGACGTCTTCGCCGAGCAGAGCCTCCTGCTCCACCAGCCCACCCACGAGGTCGTGCAGGGCGATCTGGTCGTGGACGGCATCGGCGACGACGTGCTCGTCGAAGAACAACGCAGCCTCATCATCGCCGCCGAGCCGGCGATGCCCACGGCCATAGCGGGCGTTCGGCACCGAGGACGTCATCTCGAACATGGCCAGGTGGCCGACCAACGCTCCGCGCCACCGCCGATGCAGGCCGAACATCGAGATCACGTTGGTCGTCATCAGCGTCACCCCTGGCACCCGGGTGAGGTAGTGGCCGTAGGTGTCGTGCAGATCCCAGTCCGACAGCAGTGAGCGGAACAGCTGAGCGTGCATCGCCGCCGTCGCGCCGCCGCCGTACTCGTCGGCCTGGATGGTCACCATCGCGGCCTTGACCGACCCGCTCAGCCGAGGGATCGCCCAGCTGTGGGGGTCCGCCTCCTTGAGGTGATAGAGCGAGCGGTGGATGAGGAACTCGCCGAACTGGTGCGAGGTGGCGTCCCGCATCAGGAACTTCGACAACGACGGGGCGTCGTCGGTGGACGCCAGATCGTTCAGCACCCTCTGGACGGCGGCCCGGTCCGGCGGGGGCCCTCCGGCACACCGCGCGGTGCCGGGCGACGTGTGATGGCGCAGCCCGTCGAGCAGCTGCTGCTCCCAGCCACGGAGAGCCCACGCCAGCCCGGGATGCCACTCCCAGCGGTCGTCCACGCCCGCCAGACCCCGGTAGTGCTGCTCGTAGGCCAGCCACAGCGCCAGCTGGAGATCGTCATCCGTGGTCGCTTCGGCCGGCTCGCCCGTCCACGTCGGCAGCCGGAGCTCGGCACCGTTCAGGGGGTCGCCCGAGAGCACCTCGAGGAGAGCTGCCGATACCGGCCCGCGAGGGCTGGGGAGCGGGACGGGCTCATCGAAGGTCGTGGTGCGTCGAGGTGGTCGGGCGGTTTCACCGATCGGCACGTCTCCTCGATGGACCCGCGGCAGCGGGATCGCCCCCGATCGATCGTGCCTTTCCTTGGTGACGGCTTCAGTGGTGACGGCTTCTGTGGTGACGGGCTTCGCGATGGTGACGCTCGGTTCGAGCGCACGTCGCGGCTGCGTCGATGTCTTGGGCATGGCCAGCTCCTCGGGGTCGCTCCGGGAGCGGCTACTTGTTTGAACCGCTGCTCACTCACTGTCTGGTCGGCATCTCTCGACGAGGGGGTCCCGGTGGTTGCACCGAGACCCTGAGAACTCACCCACCTGGTCGTGCGTACACGGCAACGCTACCCGCCGGTCTGTGGCGAACGCGGCCTGCTCCGATGCGGCGCCCGAGACCACCCCGGATCGCGTCAAGGACACC
>DATDBH010000097.1:0-26849 GCA_036524985.1 Microlunatus sp.
GCCCGAGCGACCACCGACGCTGACAACTCGGGTGTCGGTGCAGCCCAGTAGCCTTCCGCCGTGCCCCTGGAGTCGTCGCCGGACCATCCGCAGCCGTTGCGGGTCGTCACGTCGGCGGTGCGGGGCTGGATCGACCGTCTCGGAGCGGTCTGGGTCGAGGCCCAGGTGATCGAGATCAACCGCCGAGCCGGCAGCCGCACGGTCTTCGTCACCATGCGGGACAAGCTGGCGAACGTGTCCGCGTCGGTCACCCTCTCCGCGGCCACCCTGGAAGCAGCGGCCGCACCCCTGACCGAGGGCGCGACCGTGGTGGCCCGGCTGAAGCCGTCCTACTACGAGCAGAACGGCCGCTTCTCCTTCTACTGCGACGCCATCACACCGGTCGGCGAGGGGCAGCTCCTGGCTCGCCTGGAGCAGACCAAGCGGCTGCTGCAGGCCGAGGGCCTGTTCGAGCGGCACCACAAGAAGCGGTTGCCGTTCCTCCCCCGGGGGGTGGGGTTGATCACCGGCGAGGGCAGCGCGGCCGAGCGCGACGTGGTGGAGAACGCCCGCCGCCGCTGGCCGGCGGTGCAGATCGTGACCCGGTTCGCGCTGACCCAGGGGCGGGAGGCCGCCGAGCAGGTGATGCTGGCGCTGGCGGCACTGGACCGCGATCCCGCGGTCGAGGTGATCATCGTGGCCCGCGGCGGTGGGTCGCTGGAGGATCTGCTGCCGTTCTCCGACGAAGGACTGGTCCGGGCGGTGTTCGCCTGCCGTACGCCGGTGGTGAGCGCCATCGGTCACGAGAGCGATCTGCCGATCCTCGACCTTGTCGCCGATCTGCGCGCCTCCACCCCCACCGACGCCGCGAAGCAGGTGGTGCCCGACGTCGCCGAGGAACGGGAGCGCGTGCGGCAGACGCGCGACCGTCTGCGCCGCACTGTCGAGATGTGGGTGCACCGCGAGCGGGACTGGCTGAGCCACCTGCGAGCGCGGCCGGTGCTGGCCGATCCCGGTGCAAGCTTCGCGCTCCGGTCGACGGAGGTGAACGAGCTGCGCGCACGGGTCGAGCGGGCGGTGCGGGGACGACTGCGACAGGAGGCGACGGGGGTCGAGCACGCCCTGGCCCGGGTTCGCGCCATGTCACCGAAAGCGACCCTCGAGCGTGGGTACGCGATCGTGGTCGACGCGGACGGCCATGCCGTCGACTCCGCCGGCGAGGTGGAGCCGGGCCAGCCGCTGCTGGCGTACCTGCACGACGGGCAGCTCCGCGTCGATGTCCGTGAGGTCGTTGTGCGAGAGGAAGGAACCCAGCCATGAGTGGCGAGTCAGACACCGCCGAGACACCAGACGCCCCCGACGAGACGGCCGGGCTCAGCTACGAGAAAGCCAGATCCCAGTTGATCGAGGTGGTCACCCAGCTCGAGTCGGGCGGCGTGCCGTTGGATGAGTCACTGGCGTTGTGGGAGCGGGGGGAACGCCTGGCGGAGGTCTGCCAACGCTGGCTCGACGGCGCGCAGGCGAAGATCGACGCCGCCCGCAGCAACCGATCGGACGGGGAGAACGCCACCGCCGGCTGACCACTGTCGAGCGGCGACGACGCCCCTGGGGGCGATCCGCACGGACAAGGGTCCGCAGGGCAGACACCGGTGACAACGTGAGTCACTCCTGCCACCATGGCCACAGAGGCGTTCACCTCGTCGGAACTCACCCACCGGGCGCCTCCGGTCGCTCCAAGGAGATCGCCATGATCCGGTTCCTGCTCTCCATCGCCATCAGCATCGTCTCGGCGGCCATCGCCCTGCTCGTCGCCTCGGCACTCATCCCCGGCGTCCAGGTCAGCGCCTCGGGTTTCGTCATCGCGGTCCTCGTGTTCACGGTCGCCCAGGCCATCCTGGCTCCGTTCGTGTTCAACATGGCCCGGAAGTACGCCTCCGCGGTGCTCGGCGGGATCGGGCTCGTCTCGACATTCCTGGCCCTGTTCGTGGCGACCCTGTTTCCGAACGGGCTGCAGATCAGCGGGCTCACGGCGTGGGTGCTCTCGGCCCTGGTGGTCTGGTTGATCACCGCCCTCGGTACCTGGATCCTCGGCGCCTTCATCATCAAGCGGTGGTGGGAGCGCCGGCAGCTGCGCAAGGAAGCGGCCCCTGCGCACGGCTGAGGTCAGGCGCTGAGCTCCGCGGGAGCACCGAACCGGCGACGGTAGTCGCTGGGTGACACCCCGATGGTGCGCCGGAAGTGCTCGCGCAGCACCACCGCGGAGTTGAAGCCGACCCGGGAGGCGATCTGCTCGATCGACAGATCGCTCTCCTCCAGCAGGCTGCGGGCGGCCAGGATCCGCTGCTGGGTGAGCCACTTGTGTGGGGTGGCACCCGTCTCGGCCGCGAACCGTCGAGCGAAGGTCCGCTCACTCATCACCGCCCGCGCCGCCAGGGTGCTCGCGCTGTGCTCGAGGTCCAGGTGCTCCAGCACCCACGTGAGAAGACCACCGAGGCTGTCGGCGCGACACTCCGGGATGGGGATGTCGACATACTGCTGCTGACCTCCGTCACGCTGCGGCGGAACCACCATCCGCCGAGCCATCTTGGTGGCCACCGCGGTGCCGAGCTCCTTGCGGACCAGATGCAGACTCGCGTCGATCCCGGCGGCGGTGCCCGCGCTCGTCACGATCCGGTCGTCCTCCACGAACAGCACCCGGGGGTCCACCTCGGCAAGCGGGAACCGGCGCTGCATCGCGTCGGCGTACATCCAGTGGGTCGTGCAGCGGCGTCCGTCCAACAGACCCGCGGCGCCGAGGATGAAGGAGCCCGAGCACAGACTCAGGATCGTCGCCCCGTCGGCGTACGCCTGCCGCAGCACGTCGAGGACCTGGGGCGGGTAGTCCTCGGTCGGTCGCGGCAGCGTGGCCGAGACGATCACCAGGTCCGTCCCGAGCACGCTGTCCAACCCGAGCTGCGGTGTGATCGTGAACGGATCCGCGTTCTTGGTGGCGAGCGGCCGGCCGGGCTCGACGCCGCAGACCCGGAAGTCGAACGGCTCGATGCCTTCGTCGCGGCGATCGACGCCGAACACCTCGACGGCCAGACCGAACTCGAAGACCGCCACGGGGTCCAGAACGATCACGCTCACACTGCGCAGTGTCATGCTCTCACTCTACTGGCACTAATCCTTCGCATGGTGACTATCGTGCCACTGGTGGCAGAGATTCGACGAGAGCAAGATTCATGCCATGACCGGAATCGTGATCGTGCTCACCGCGATCGTGCTGTTGATCGCCGCACTCGCCCCCGCCCACCATCGCGCCGCCACACACTGGCGGCCCGGCGCCGACCTGGCCACCGACCGGGACCGACAGCGCCTCACCGATGAGCTCGCCGCCGTCGCCCAGCGTCAGCCGCGCGGGGCCCGGCGGGTTGTGCGCCTCCTCGGGACGGCCGGCTCGGCCGTCCCGTTCCACCGGTCCGCACCCCGGCTCAGTTCGCAGTGAGCGTGCCGGCGAACGCCTCCAAGGCCTCGTACGTGGTGTCGCCCACCACGATCGTGGTCACGTCCGGAGTGGTCCGGACGAGCGACCTGGTGCGCTCGTCCGGACTCACATAACGGATCCAGGTCTGGTCCGCGACGGCACTCCTGCCGTCGACGATGCCCTCGCGCGTGGTGTCGTCGATGAACGCCTCCGGCCGCCCGTCACCCTGGTTGACGGAGATGAAGACGTCGCTGGGATCGAGGTAGCCGAGCTGCCACAGGTTGCGCGGCGAGGGCTCGTCGTTCAGCCACGGTTCTCCCTGTTTCGCCCAGGTGGCCTGGGTCGGGCGCCAGGTGCTCGGCAGACCAACGGGAGCGAGCACAGGGTAGGGCGCCTGCTCCCGGGCCTGCGCGAGCACCGGCTGCCAGGCGACCACCCGCACCGGGTAGTCATCGAGGTACCGACTGAAGAAGATCGTGATCACCACGATCGGGACCAAGATCACCAGCAGGGTGCGGACCATGTCACCGCTGGTCGCCGGTTTCTTGTTGCGCGCCACCAGGCCATTGTGCCCGGCGACCCAGCCACCTCGTTGTACGGCGGATCGGGCACGGCTCCGCGGGACCTGGTCGGCGAGGGCCAGGCTCACCCGGCGCGTGCGCCGCCACCGGCGGTCGGGCGTCGAGCCAACTCGCCTCGGGCGGGAGATGCCGCCTCGGAGCGGGCGGGGGATACTGCCGAGGTGGACGAGGTGCCGCAGACGATCGCGCGCCGGACCGGGCCGCGCGGCGAGGTGGTGCTGCGACGACGGGGCGCCGGCGATGACGCGGTCGACGAGCTGATCGTGAACGGCGCATTCGCCATGGACAGCGCGGAGACCGGGTCGGAGCGGGCCCTGGCCGCCCTGGCCCGGCCCGGAGCCAGGGTGCTCGTCGGGGGTCTGGGACTCGGCTACACCGCGGAGGCGGTGCTCGCCGAGCGGGTCGAGCACGTCGACGTGGTCGAGATCGAGGAGACCCTGGTCGACTGGGCGTACGCGGGGCTGACCCCGCGGCTGGGACGGGTGGCGGGGGACGCCCGCGTCCGGCTCTGGGTGGCCGACGTCGTGACCGTGCTGTCGGGTCACGAGCGTAGGTCGGCGGCGGTGCCACCGACTGGTTCGCCGGTGGTGCCACCGACGGGTTCGCCGACGATGGGCGAGGCCTCTGGGCCGAGCGGACCCTGGGACCTGATCCTGCTCGACATCGACAACGGCCCCGACTTCCTCATCCACGCCGAGAACGCCGCGCTCTACCGCACCGAGGTGCTGCAGTCCGCCCTCCGGCACCTGACTCCCGGTGGTCTGCTGGCCATCTGGTGCCAAGGGGTGCACGCCGAGCTGCGATCCCGGCTGGAGGCGCTGTCTTCGACGGCTCGGGAGGACCCTCACGTCGTGCAGCGGGGCCGGCACCGGATCACCTACGTCATCTACACCGTCCGAGCCGACGCGTAGCCGCTCCATGGGGACCACGATTGACGGAAACGCGCACCTCACGGCCCGGGAAACCGCCCCCCACCGGCGTGTCGTCATCGTGACTGGCAGATTTCCGTCAGCTGTGACTCTTCGTCAGCTGTGAGATGGGACGTCACACGGGTTCCCGTGCGGACCCGTCGTCAGCGTGCGCCACAATGACCGCCATGGCCGACGACGACTTCCGGATCGAGAACGACACGATGGGCGAGGTGCGGGTGCCCGCCGCCGCCCTCTACAAGGCGCAGACGCAGCGGGCGGTCGAGAACTTCCCGATTTCCGGCGTACCGATCGACCCGGCCCTGATCCGGGCGCTCGGCCTGATCAAGGGAGCCGCGGCCAGCACGAATGCGGCTCTCGGTGTTCTGCCGTCCGCGACGGCCGACGCCATCGTGGTCGCGGCAGCAGCCGTCGCGGCCAACGAGCACGACGGCGAGTTCCCCATCGACGTGTTCCAGACGGGGTCCGGCACGTCGTCGAACATGAACACCAACGAGGTGATCTCCTCGCTGGCCTCGAAGGTCGCCGGTGCTGACGTGCACCCGAACGACCACGTCAACGCCTCGCAGTCCAGCAACGACGTGTTCCCGAGCGCCATCCACATCGCCGCCACCGACAGCCTGACCAACACCTTGATCCCCGCGTTGGACCACCTCGCCACGTCGTTGGAGGCGAAGGCCGCCGAGTTCGCCGAGGTGGTCAAGAGCGGCCGCACCCACCTGATGGACGCCACCCCGGTCACCCTCGGTCAGGAGTTCGGCGGCTACGCCGCCCAGGTCCGGTACGGCATCGAGCGCGTCCGGGCCGCCCTCCCCCGGGTGGCGGAGCTGCCGCTGGGCGGTACCGCCGTCGGGACCGGCATCAACACCCCGCCCGGGTTCGCCGCCGCCGTGATCGGCACCATCGCCGAGCAGACCGGTCTGCCGCTGACCGAGGCGCGCAACCACTTCGAGGCCCAGGGCGCCCGGGACGGTCTGGTGGAGGCGTCCGGAGCGCTGCGGACTGTCGCCGTGAGCCTGAACAAGATCGCCAACGACCTGAGGTGGATGGGTTCGGGCCCCCGCGCCGGTCTGGGCGAGATCTCTCTGCCGGACCTGCAGCCGGGCTCCTCGATCATGCCCGGCAAGGTGAACCCGGTGCTGTGCGAGGCCACCCACATGGTGGCCGCCCAGGTGATCGGCAACGACGCCGCCGTGGCCTTCGCCGGCGCGGCCGGCAACTTCGAGCTGAACGTGATGCTCCCGGTGATGGCCCGCAACCTGCTGGAGTCGATCCGGCTGATCGCCAACGTGTCGCGGCTGCTGGCCGACCGAACCGTGGACGGCATCGTGGCGAACGTCGACCACTGCCGCCAGCTCGCCGAGTCCTCACCCTCGATCGTCACACCGCTCAACAAGTACATCGGCTACGAGAACGCGGCGGCCGTCGCGAAGTCGGCGCTGAAGCAGAACAAGACGATTCGCCAGGTCGTGATCGAGTCCGGTTTCGTCACCGACGGCAGGCTGACCGAGGAGCAACTCGACGCCGCCCTCGACGTGCTGGCGATGACGAAGGCGCCGACGGCCTGAGCAGCATGTCGACACCGCCGAGACCGGGCGCGAACCACCTCCGACAGCTGCGGGTCATGGTCGGGGCCCTCCTGGTCGCACCGCTGATCATCGTGGTGGCGATGTGGTTCGTGCTCGGTGACACGCTCACCGAACCGACCCCCTGGCCGCTCGTCATCGCCGTCGTGGCGATCGGTCTGATCGGCGACGTCGTCCTGCGGACCTTCGGCTACCGCACGGTGGTGCTGCCCCATGGCCTGTCCCCGGCCGAGACGATCGCGCAGTCGCGGCTGTCGTACCAGGCGGCGCTGTTCCGCCGGATGAGCGTCGCCGAGCTGCCGCTGCTGATCGCCCTGGCGCTCTCCTTCGCCACCTACGGCGGCTTCTACCTGGTGCTCTTCGGAGCGGCGGTGACGCTCAACCTGCTCGTCGTCCACGTCTGGCCGTCGCAGCGCTCCGTCGACCGCACGGCCGCCTCCCTCGAGCTGGACGGTGCCGACAGCCGACTGCGCGAGGCCCTTGACCTCCCCCGCTGACCGCACCTCCACGATCTCCCACCATCCCTGCGCGGGACGCCGGCAGCGCGCCTGAGAAGAGGCTGTGCGAGCGACAAGAGGGCCACCGGTACGGATGACCCAGCCCAACAGCTCCCCCGGTCGGTCCTGAGCCACCGGCCGGTGACGGACGATCCGAGGCGGGATCTCGGCTGAGGTACGCCGCCGCGGCGTGGATGGGCCTGGCGGGAGCGCCGGAGCGTGCGGAGGCGCGGATGGTTGCCGCGGCGGCATACCTCACCGAGATCCCGCCGCCCTAACCACCACGCGAGTCACCGGAAGAAGGTGGCTCAGTACCAACCGTGGGAGCTCTTGAAGCCCCACGCACTACAGGGGGAGCCGTACCGGTCCTTCATGTACTCGATCCCCCAGGTGATCTGGGTCGCCGGGTTCGTCCGCCAGTCGTCGCCGACACTGGCCATCTTGTTGCCGGGAAGGGACTGCGGGATGCCGTAGGCGCCCGAGGAGGCGTTGGTGGCGTTGATGTCCCAGTTGCTCTCGCGGATGATGATGTTGTTGAAGCACTGGTACTGGTCGTTGCCGTAGCCGTACTTGTTCTTCAGGATCTGCCTGGCGATGGCACGCGGGTTGCTGGTGCCGGGCTCGTAGCCGAGCTCCTTGATCCGGGCCAGCTCTGCCTTGCGCTTCTTCGCGGCCGCCTTCTTCTTGGCCAGAGTCTTCTTCTTGGCTTTGGCCTCCAGCTTCGCCTCGCGTACGGCGATCGCGTCGCCCTCCGCCCCCAGCTCGGCGACGCGCTGGGCGGCCTGCCTCCGCTGCTGCGTGGTGGCCATGGCCGGGCGCAGATCGCCACGGGTGGCGCGCTCGTCCCGTACGGAGGTGTCGACACTCGCCGGGCTCGGGGTCACGACCGTGACCGGGGCACCGGTGGCGGACCCGGTGAGGTCGGTCAGACCGACGACCGCGACTCCGGCGGCGACGGCGGACACAGCGACTCCTGCGATGGCATGTCGGAAGATTCGGCGCACCACAAGGACACTGCCACGCCGCCGTTACCAAAAAGAAATCAACCTCACACCAGTGAGGGCGGTGGTATCCCCCATTTGTGACCTTTCGTGAGCAACACCACAGGCGTCAGCCGGACGCCCACCTCAGGAAAGCGGCACTTCCTCCAACATCTCGGTGACCAGCGCCGCGATCGGGGACCGCTCGGAGCGGTGCAGGGTCACGTGCGCGAACAGCGGGTGCCCCTTCAGCTTCTCCACCACCGCAACCACGCCGTCGTGCCGACCGACCCGCAGGTTGTCCCGCTGCGCCACGTCGTGGGTCAGCACGACCCGGGAGTCCTGACCGATCCGGCTGAGCACGGTCAACAGCACGTTGCGCTCCAGCGACTGCGCCTCGTCGACGATCACGAAGGCGTCGTGCAGCGACCGGCCGCGGATGTGGGTCAGCGGCATCACCTCGAGCAGTCCCCGCTCCAGCACCTCCTCGATCACCGGCTTGGTGGTCACCGCGCCGAGCGTGTCGAAGACGGCCTGCGCCCAGGGCGCCATCTTCTCCCCCTCGGTGCCGGGCAGGTAGCCGAGGTCCTGGCCGCCCACCGCGTACAGGGGGCGGAAGACCACCACCTTGGCGTGCTGCCGTCGCTCCAGCACCGCCTCCAGCCCGGCGCACAGGGCAAGGGCGGACTTGCCGGTGCCGGCCCGGCCGCCGAGCGAGACGATGCCCACGCTGGGATCCAGCAGCAGATCCAGAGCGACCCGCTGCTCGGCCGAGCGGCCGTGGATGCCGAACGCGTCCTTGTCGGCCTTGACCAGCTTGAGGTCCTTGGCCGGGGTCACCCGGGCCAGCGCCGACGCGTGCCCGCCGATCAGCACCACCCCGGTGTGGCAGGGCAGGTCCCGGGCCGCTTCGAGATCCAGGAAGCCGTGCTCGTACAGGGCGTCGATCTGCTCCGTGCCCACCTCCAGCTCGGCCATCCCGGTCCAGCCGGACTCGGCCGCGAGCTCGGCGCGGTACTCCTCCGCGTTCAGCCCGACCGCGGACGCCTTCACCCGCATCGGCAGGTCCTTGGAGACCAGGGTGACGTCGCGGCCCTCGGCCCGGAAGTTCAGTGCCACGGCCAGGATGCGCGAGTCGTTGTCGCCCAGCCGGAAGCCCGGCGGGAGCAGCGCGGGATCGGTGTGGTTCAGCTCGACGTGCAGGGTGCCGCCGACGTCATTGACCGGTACGGGGGCGTCGAGCCGTCCGTACGTGATCCGCAGGTCGTCCAGATGTCGCAGCGCGACCCGGGCGAAGTAGCCGAGCTCGGCGTGATGACGTTTGCCTTCGAGCTCGGTGATCACCACGATCGGGAGCACGATGTCGTGCTCCGCGAACCGACGCAGCGCGTGGGGATCGCTGAGCAGGACCGAGGTGTCGATGACGTAGGTGCGGCGGGCTGATGCAGAAGACATGCGATGTCCCCTTCTGGAGGCCGCAGCGCCCTACGCGCCCGGCCTCACACCTAGGTGGTTGGCCGGGATGCGCAGACCGGAACCGGTCTGCAGGTCTGCGTCAGGTGACGGATCTCCCCCGCTGCGCGAAGGATCTCCCTCGTCTGGCGAAGGATCATGGAGCGCCTCCCGTGCGGGCCGCTACACCTGCGTCCCGCACTCGCAACGTACGTCGTCAACCGGTCACCGACCACACGCACACGCCGGATGTCACGTGATCGTCTTCTGGTGTCAACAATCGCCCGGCCCGGTCCGCCCGGCCCGGTCCGCCCCGTCGAGGGTCGCCCGGTCACCCGCCGAACCTGCGCTCCCGGTCCGCGTACGCACGCAGCGCCCGGATGAAGTCGACCTTGCGGAAGTCCGGCCAGAGCGCCTCACAGAAGTAGAACTCGCTGTGCGCCGACTGCCACATCAAGAAGCCGGACAGCCGCTGCTCCCCGGACGTGCGGATGATCAGGTCGGGGTCGGGCTGACCCCGGGTGTAGAGGTGCTGGGCGATGTGGTCGATGTCGAGGGTCTGGGCCACCTCCTCGATCGAGGTGCCGTTGCGAGCGTGCTCGGCCAGCAGCGAGCGGACCGCGTCCCGGAGCTCGTGCCGGCCGCCGTAGGACACGGCGATGTTGACGACCATGCCGTCGATCCCGGCCGTCTGCACATCGGCCGCCTTCATCGCTGCGGCAGTGTCCGGTGGCAGCAGGTCCAGGGCTCCGACCGGGTGGATGCGCCAACGCTGAGCAGCCGCCAGGTCGCTGACCATCGACTCGATCACGTCCAGGAGCGGGCCGATCTCCTCCGCCCCACTGCGCTGGAAGTTGTCGGTGGACAGCACCCACAGGGTCACCACCGGGATGGCCAGCTCGTCGCACCACTCGACGAACTCCTTGAGCTTGTCCGCCCCCGCCTGGTAGCCGGCGACCAGCGGCTGTCCGGGGGCGTTGGCCCTGGCCCTGCGCCGGTTCCCGTCGGCCAGCACGGCGACGTGCTGGGGTCGCCGGGCCTCGTCCAGCTCGGCGATCAGCCGGTGCTCGTACGTCGCGTACAGCAGCCCGGACGGGTGCAACCGGTCAACCACCTCTCTGAGCCGCTCGAGGCGACCACGAGGGAGTCGGGGCATGGGGGCAGCGTAGCCCCGGGCACTCGTTCAGCGCCGAGCCGCGGGCACGTCCCGCCCCGGGGCGCCGTGTCCACCCTCACAGCCATCACCCATTCAGTTCTCCACCGTCAGCCCGTACGCTGAAACCTACGGGACCGTAACTTACTCGCCGTAAAGTTGATTCGGCCCGGCGACCGCCGTCGTACTTGCCCATTCACCTGGAAGGCGTTGTGATGAGCCCCGTGGCCCCATCGGATCACCGTTCCCCGGCCGGGAAGCACCCGGACACTCACCGCACCACCGATACGCTCGGTGAGGTCGCCCGGCAGGTCAAGCCGAAGCTCCGCGGCTGGTTGCACGCCGGGATGGCGCCGCTGGCCACGGCCGGCGGCATCGTGCTCGTCGCCCTGGCGCCCGACCAGAGCTCGCGGATCGCCGCGGCGATCTACCTGGCCGCGTCCCTGCTGCTGTTCGGCACCAGCGCGATCTACCACCGCTTCGACTGGGGTCCCAAGGGCGACGCCATCCTGCGCCGGATGGATCACGCGAACATCTACCTGTTCATCGCCGCGAGCTACACCCCGATCGCGGTGCTGACGCTGAGCCCCACGTCGGCGACGACCCTGTTGACGATCATCTGGTCGGCCGCCCTCGCCGGGCTGCTGTTCCGGCTGTTCTGGCTGAGCGCACCCCGCTGGCTCTACACCGCGCTCTACCTCGCGATGGGGTGGGCGGCGTTGTTCTGGCTGCCGCAGATCCTGGCCAACGGCGGGGTGGCCGTGTTCACCCTGATCATGGTGGGCGGCCTGCTCTACACCGGCGGCGCGATCGTCTACGCGCGCAAGTCCCCGGATCCGTCACCGCGGTGGTTCGGCTACCACGAGATCTTTCACGCCTGCACGATCCTGGCCTTCGCCGCCCAGTACGTGGCCATCTCACTGGCCATGTACGCAGGCTGAGCCGGCCGACACCGATCAGAGCTGGGCCGCCAGCTCCGCCGGCTCGGTGACCGGCAGCCGGCAGACGAACCCGCGACACACGTACGCCGTCGGCTGGCCGTCCCGCAGCGGACGATCGGCCAGCAGGTCCAGACCCGAGGTGTCCGGGAGTCCGACCATGATCACCGAGCCGGCGGGCGCCCGACGATACGCGATGCGGGCCAGCTCCGCGGTCACGGAGTCGGCGGGATCGGCGACGATCGCCACCTCCACCGGTGGCCGCACCAGACGACTGGCCGCCGCAGCCAGCAGCCAGCCGGCGAACCGGGGCGCCCGATCCACCAGCCCACCGGCGGTGGCGGCGGCTCGTTCGGCGCGCTCGACCAGCTCCGTACGCCCGGTCGCCGCCCCCAGCAGGGCCAGCGCGTGCACCGTCGTGCTCAGCCCCGACGGGGTCGCGTTGTCGGTGGCGTCCTGCGGTCGCAGATAGAGGCGCTCGGCGTCGGCGGCGGTGTCGAAGAAGCCGTCGCCGTCGGCGAACTCGGTGGTGATCACCTGGGCGAGGAGGGCGGCCCGCTCCAACCAGCGGGCGTCGGCATCGGCTCCCGCCAACGCGACCGCCGCCATGATCAGCGCCGCGTAGTCCTCCAGCACCCCCGGCGCGTCCCCGACCACGCCGTCCCGGGAGGTCCGCCGCAGCCGACCATCGACCCAGTGCCGCTGCCAGATCAACGTCGCAGCGTCCCGCGCCAGAGCCAGCCAGTCGGATCGACCGAACACCCCGGCCGCCTGCACCAGCGAGTGAATCAGCCAGCCGTTCCAGGCCGCCACCACCTTGTCATCCCGGCCAGGGCGGTGGCGCCCCGCGCGCGCCGACCGCAGGGCCGCACGGACACTGGCCAGCCGGACCGGATCGGGGTCGCCGACCAGCTGCAGGGTGGACGCACCGTGCTCGAAGGTGCCCACCGCGGCGACAGCGAACACCTCGCTCGCCCAGGCGCCGTCCTCGGGCCCCAGCACCTCGATCAGCTGTGCCGGATCCCAGGCGTAGAAGGCCCCCTCGGCCGGGTGACCATGATCATCGAGACTGTCCGCGTCGAGGCTGGCCGCAAAACCACCCTCCGGGGTCCGCAGCTCAGTGGTCAACCAGTCGACGGTCTCGGCGACCACCCGCTCGCCGAGCGGGTCCCCCGTCACCCGCCACCAGTGGGTGTAGACGCCGAGCAGCAGCGCGTTGTCGTACAGCATCTTCTCGAAGTGCGGCACCACCCAGCCGGCGTCGACGCTGTAGCGGGCGAAGCCACCAGCCAGCTGGTCGTAGAGTCCGCCGCGGGCCATCGCGCGGCAGGTGGCGTCGACCATGATCATCGACTCGTCGTCGCCCAGCCGCAGCAATCCCTCCAGGACCATCGACGGCGGGAACTTGGGGGCACCGCCGAAACCGCCGCGCACCTCGTCGAACTCCCGTTGCAGCTCGGCTCGGGCCTGGTCCAGACCGTCGGCCGTCACCTCGCCGGGCAGCCGCGGCGCGTGCCGCCCGGACAGCTCGTCGGTGATGTGATCGGCGCTGGAGGTGACCTCGTCGCGCCGGTCCCGCCAGGCGGTGGCGATCGCGTCCAGCACCTCACCGAACGCGGGCAGCCCGTGTCCGGGGCGCGGCGGGAAGTAGGTGCCGGCGTAGAACGGGCGCCGATCCGGGGTGAGGAACACACTCATCGGCCAGCCGCCCTGGCCGGTCAGCGCCTGGGTGGCGGCCATGAAGACGGCGTCGACGTCTGGGCGTTCCTCCCGATCCACCTTGATCGACACGAACCCTGCGTTCAGCAGCTCGGCCGTGGTCGCGTCCTCGAACGACTCGTGCGCCATCACGTGACACCAGTGGCACGCCGCGTACCCGACCGACAAGAACACCGGGACGTCGCGACGCTCCGCCTCCGCAAAGGCCTCGTCGCACCACGGCCACCAGTCCACCGGGTTGTCGGCGTGCTGACGCAGGTAGGGGCTGGTCGCATCGGCGAGGCGGTTGGGCACCGGTCCAACGTACGGGGCGCCGATCACCCCGCGCCGCCCCGTACCGGAGGACACCCGGATGGCACCGGCCGGGCCCTAGCCTGGACCGATGAGGAAGCGGCGGGCGCAGTCGGCTGACGTGCACGCCCTGGCGGAGGCCATGCCGCACGTCACCGTGACGCACGGTCCGAAGGGCAATCCCGTCTACCAGGTGGGCGGCAAGTCGTTCGTGTTCTTCCGTACGCCCCGTCCGGACGCCGTCGATCCCGACACCGGCGAGCGGTACGACGACGTGATCATGATCTGGGTCGGCTCGGAAGCGGACAAGCTCGCCCTGGTGGAAGACGAGGACAGCCCCTTCTTCAGCACCGAGCACTTCGACGGGCACCCGTCGGTGCTGGTCCGAGCGTGCCGGCTGGGCGAGCTGTCGTACACCGAGCTGTCCGAGATCGTCCAGGACGCCTGGCTCGCCCAGGCGTCCGAGCGACGGGGCCGCCAGTGGTTGGACAGTCGCGGTCTAGCGTGAGTCCGCCTCGACCGCCTGCCGCAGATAGCTGCGCATCGCGGCGGCATCGAACTGCTCCGCCTTCGACCAGCGCACGTTGCGCGTCTTGTGGCCGACGCCCTCCAGCAACCCGTACGGGTCGTCGAAGGACCCACCGTCGGTGAAGTTGAAGGTGATGCCCTTCTTGGTCGGGCTCACCGTGACCACGATCCGCTTCAGCCGGTAGACCGGCACCCCCGGATAGGCGTCGGTGCCACCGCGCATCTCCTCGGACAGCTGGGGGAACTCGGTGCGAACCAGCTCCCGGAAGGCCGCGAAGATCGGACGGTAGGGCAGCAGCACCTTGGCCTCGACGAACGCGTCGATCTTCTCGGTCATGGGCAGCATCATGCCCGGCCGGCTATAACCCCAGCTTGTACGCCGCCGCGTTCCAGCGCAGCTCGTTGCGGAAGGCGCGATGGGTGGTGCCCGCGTCGATCAGCGCCAGCTCCGTGCCGACCATGGCGGCGAAGTCGGTGAGCTCCTCCACCCCGACGGCTGCGGACAGGACGGTGTGGTGCGGGCCGCCGGCCTCCAGCCAGCACTCGGCGGAGGTGGCCAGCGAGGGCTCCGGCTCCCACACGGCGCGGGCGACCGGCAGGTTCGGCAGGGCCGGGTGGTCGACCACGGTGACGGCGTTGGCCACCAGCCGGAAGCGGTCGCCGACGTCGCAGATGCCGAGCACCACGGCGGGACCGGTGACGGCGTCGAAGACCAGCCGCACAGGGTCCTCGCGATCGCCGATGCCCAACGGGTGGATCTCGACCCGGGGACGTCCGGCCGCGATGGTCGGACAGACCTCGAGCATGTGCGAACCCAGGATCCGCGGGGTGCCGGACAGGTCGTAGGTGTAGTCCTCCATGAACGACGTCGGCCCGCCGGGTGCCATCGCCTTCAGGGTGTGCAGCATGACCGAGGTCTTCCAGTCACCCTCGCCGCCGAACCCGTAGCCGTCGGCCATCAGCCGCTGGACCGCGAGCCCCGGGAGCTGGCGCAGTCCACCCAGGTCCTCGAAGTTGGTGGTGAAGGCGCCGAAGCCACCGTCGGTCAGGAACGCCCGCATCCCCGCCTCGATCCGGGCGCCGTAGCGCAGCGACGCATGCCGCTCGCCACCCGGCACCAGCACCGGATCGAGGTCGTACAGGTCGGCGTACTCGCTGACGAGCTGGTCAACCGCCGAGTCGTCGATCTGGTCGACCACCGCGACCAGGTCGTTGACGCCGTAGGTGTTGACCGACACGCCGAACTTCAGCTCGGCCTCGACCTTGTCGCCCTCGGTCACCGCCACGTTGCGCATGTTGTCGCCGAACCGGGCCAGCTTGAGGTGGCGGATGGCCGACCAGCCCAGTGCCGCCCGCTGCCAGGCCGCCACCCGGCCGATCACCGTCGGATCGGACACGTGCCCCACCACGGTCTTGCGGGCCACCCCGAGCCGGGTCTGGATGTAGCCGAACTCGCGGTCGCCGTGGGCGGCCTGGTTCAGGTTCATGAAGTCCATGTCGATGGTGTCCCAGGGGAGATCGACGTTCGCCTGGGTGTGCAGGTGGAGCAACGGCTTCTGCAGCGCGTCCAGGCCACGGATCCACATCTTGGCCGGCGAGAACGTGTGCATCCAGGCGATCACGCCGATGCAGTCCGGATCCGCGTTCGCCGTCAGGATCAGCCGGTGGATGGCGTCGGAGTCGGTCAGCACCGGTTGCCAGACCACCGGGGTGTCCAGGCCGGCGTTCAGACCCTCGACCACGGTCTGGGACTGGCTCGCCACCTGGTCCAGGGTCTCGGGTCCGTAGAGCCCCTGGCTCCCGGTCAGGAACCAGACTGATGCGGTCATTTCTCTCCTCGGGACTGTCCGTAGACGTTCTGGTAGCGGTCGTACAGGCGGTCGATGTCGGCCTGCGGGATGGGGATCGGCTCGCCCAGCTGGCGGGAGATGTGGACCGTCCGCGCCACCTCCTCCACCATCACCGCCGCCTTGACGGCGGCCTTGGCGTCGGCTCCCACCGTGAACGGGCCGTGGTTGCGCATCAGGACGGCCTTGGACCGGCTGCGACGCAGGGTCTCCACGATGCCGCGGCCGATGGAGTCGTCCCCGATCAGCGCGAACGGCCCGATCGGGATCGGTCCGCCGAACTCGTCGGCCATCATGGTCAGCACGCACGGCACCTCCTCGCCGCGCGCGGCCCAGGCGGTCGCGTACGTGGAGTGCGTGTGCACCACACCGCCGACCTCGGGCAGGTGGGCGTAGACGTACGCGTGGGCGGCGGTGTCCGACGACGGAGCGCGCTCGCCCTCCACCAGGTTCGCCTCCAGGTCGGTGACCACCATCGCCTCCGGCGTCAGCTCGTCGTAGCTGACTCCGGACGGCTTGATCACCAGCAGGTCGCGGCCCGGGACCCGGGCGGACACGTTGCCGGCGGTCCAGACCACCAGCTCGTTGCGGGGCAGCTCGGCGTGCAGGGCGGCGACCTCCGCGCGCAGTCGCCGGATCGTGGCGGCGACCTCCGCGGTCAGACTCATCGCTCTCCTCCGGTCCGGGACGGGTGGCCGAGGCGGATCACCGACGGCGGTGTTAACGATAACACGCCGAGTTGTCAGCATCAGTGGTGGCTCCGGCCGCCACTCGTGCTGACAAGTCGGGGAATCAGACCGGCGCGGAGCTGCCCCGCACCACCAGCTCGGGGGCCTGACGTACGAGGTCGACGGGCTCGGCTCCACCGATGCGGGCCAGCAGCCGCTCGACCCCGAGCCGACCGAGGGTGACCAGATCCTGCCGTACGGTCGTCAGCGGCGGCAGGGTGAAACCGGCCGCGTCGATGTCGTCGAAGCCGACCACCGAGACCCGCCCCGGGACCGAGATCCCGGCCTCGACCAGGGCCCGGATCAGGCCGATGGCCATCAGGTCGTTGGCGGCGAAGACGGCCGTCGGCAGCTCTGCGCCCGCCACGAGCTCCTGCCCCACCCGGAAGCCGCTGGCCGCGGACCAGTCGCCGGCCAGGACGTCGGGGACGGCGATCCCGGCTCCGGTGAGCTCGGTCCGCCAGCCACGAAGTCGGGCGGCGGCGTCGAGCCAGTCGATCGGTCCAGCCAGGTGGGCGACGCTGGGGTGACCCAGGTCGAGCAGGTGCCGGACGGCCGCGCGGGCACCCCGCTCCTGGTCGATGGCAACCACGTCGAACCCGGCCGCCGGCTGGGTGTCAGTGGCGACCATCACCGTCGGCACCCCCAGCGCGGCGTCCGAGCAGGCCTCCACCGCGCTCGGCACCGGTGCGACCACGACCAGCCCATCGACCTGCTGGCCGAGGAAGTGGTCGATCGCCGTCGCCACCGACGGTGGGTCGAAGTCGGACAGGCTGGCCAACGACACGTACCACCCGTGGCTGCGAGCCGCCTGCTCGACCGCGATCACCAGGGATGCGGGACCGAAGAGGTTGGACGCCGGCGCCAGCACCCCGATGGTGTGGGTGCGGCGGGTGACCAGCGCCCGCGCGATCGGATTCCGCCGGTAGCCGAGTTCGGCGATCGCCGACTGGACCCGCTCGCGCGTCTCCGGCCGGACGCTCGGGTGGTCGTTCAGCACGCGCGAGACCGTCTGGTGGGACACCCCGGCCATCCTGGCCACGTCGTGCATCCCCGGCGGTCGTGGACCGTTCACGCGCGCCTCAGCGCTGATCGGGTGGGCCGGTGCGTCCACCGTCGGGCGCCGGCGCTCGCAGATCGGGGATCGGCGGGGTGTGAGCCTCGCCGATGACCGTCTCCGCGTCGCCGCCCTCCGTGTCGACCGACTCCGGCCGGGACTCGTGGTCGGCCGGCACGTCGATCCGTCCGAACTGGCGGATCATGCTGCGGCCGAGGAAGAACAACACGATGCCGAGGAGCACCACGACCAGGAGCGGCGTCCAACCGGGCCGCACCAGGTTGGGGTCGACCTCGAACACCGTCATGACCGCACCCTACTCGCGACGGGGTCGGCGATCTCTCCGGCCGGACGGGCCACACCGGCGAAGAGGTCCTCCTCGGGCAGATCGGTGAGCTCCGTGCTGCGGACGAGCTGGTAGTCCTCGGTCGGCCAGGCCCGCTGGTGGATCTCCAGCGGTACCGAGAACCACGGGCCCTCGGGGTCGATCTGGGTCGCGTGGGCGAGCAGCGCCTGGTCGCGCACCGCGAAGTAGCGCGAGCACTCGATCCGGGTGGTCAGTCGCTTCTCGTCCTCGGGCTTGCGCTCCCAGGTGGCCAGCCGTTCCGCGTACGGCGACTCCAGGCCGGCCTCGATCATGGCGTGGTTCAGCGCCGCGAACCGGTGCCAGTGGAACGACAGGTGGTAGTAGAGCTTCGCGACCTGCCACGGTTCACCGGCGTCGGGATAGCGCCCCGGGTCGGCGGCCGCCTCGTACGCCGCCACGCTGATCTCGTGGCAGCGGATGTGGTCGGGGTGCGGGTAGCCGCCGTTCTCGTCGTACGTGGTCATCACCTGCGGACGGAAGCGACGGATGACCTCCACGAGCCGGCCGACGGCGACCTCGAGATCGACCGAGGCGAAGCAGCCCTCCGGCAACGGCGGCAGCGGATCACCCTCCGGCAGACCCGAGTCGACGAAGCCGAGCCAGACCTGCTCGATGCCGAGGATGCTGCGCGCCCGGTCCATCTCGGCCCGCCGGATCTCGCCGATGTTGGCCAGGATGTCCGGCCGGTCCATGGCCGGGTTGAGGATGGAGCCACGCTCGCCGCCGGTGCAGGTGGCCACCATCACCTCGACGCCTTCGGCCACGTACTTGGCCGTGCTCGCCGCTCCCTTGCTCGATTCGTCGTCGGGGTGGGCGTGGACGTGCAGCAGCCGCAGGCGCTCGCCGGCGGCGTCCAGCCGCAGCGGGGGTCGTTCCATGAGCGACCATGCTGCCACTGACCTGGCCGTTGCGCCGACTGCGACGGTTCCCGGCGAGACAGGGTGGCCCCCGCACGGACCGTCACCGGACCCGTGGAATCGGCGTTCGCCGGACGGCTCGGCCACAATGGACCTCATGCGTTCGACCCGGAGCGACTCCGCTGCGCACCCCGGCCTGCCCACGGCAGACCGGGAGAGGCTGGCGCGACGCTATCCAGGGCCGCGCCTGCCGCGTCCGGTGGTGATCGCGGTCGTCGCCGTGGTGGCTGCGGTGTCACTGACCTGGCTGATCTGGACGGCACTGCTGCACGCCGAGCCGGTCGTCTCGGCGAAGGTCGCCGCCTACACGGTGGTCTCCGACAGCCGGATCGACGCGACCGTCATCATCGACCGGCCCGATCCGTCGATCCCGGTGGTCTGCCGGCTCTCGGCCCAGGCGGAGGACTTCCAGCCGGTCGGCGAGCTGAACCTGGCCGTGGAGGCGACCGCGGAGGGCGTGGTGAACACGACCGTCTCGATCACCACGCTGCGCCGCGCCACCACCGCCGTCGTCCGCGAGTGCTCACCCGCCTGACTGTCGGGGCTCGGCTTGCTAGGCTGGTTCGATGCCTGAACACGCGCAAGAGGTCGTCTGGCTCACCCAGGAGGCGTACGACAAGCTGCAGTCCGAGCTGGACCAGCTGTCGGGACCCGGGCGGGCCGAGGTGACCGCGAGGATCGCCGCCGCGCGCGAGGAAGGCGATCTCCGCGAGAACGGTGGGTATCACGCCGCCCGTGAGGAGCAGGGGAAGCAGGAAGCCCGGATCCGTCAGCTGGCCGACATGCTGCGGCGGGCCGAGGTCGGCGATGCCCCGACCGACGTCGACGAGATCGGACCCGGTGTCCAGGTGACCGTCGCCTTCTTCGGCGACGAGTCCGACACCGACACCTTCGTGCTCGGTTCCCGCGAGCTCCTCGGCCTGGATGACGCCGTCGACTCGACGAACGTCTACAGTCCACAGTCGCCGCTCGGTGCCGCGATCCTGGGCAAGAGAAAGGGTGACTCCGCCAGCTACGAGGCACCCAACGGCAAGGCCATCGAGGTCACTGTCATCGACGTCCAGCCGTTCAAGGGCTGACTGCCGACCTCCGTACGCAGACGAACCCGGCTCGGTGATCGAGCCGGGTTCATTGCCGTCCGGGCGGCTGCTCCCGGAACCAACCGACTCCGCGGGTGCTGCCACACCCGCGGAGGCGCGGTTCCCGCTAGAGAGCGGCCAGCAGCCGCGCTGCCTCCTCCGGCGACAAGGCGCCGGAGGCGACCTCGGAGAGGACCTGGTCTCGGGTGAGCGGGACGTCGTCCGGCTCACCGGCCAGTCCGAGCTTCTCCAACAGCCGGTCGAACCTCAGCCTGGCCGTCGGGTAGGAGACACCGAGGTGCCGTTCGACCTCGCGGAGGTTGCCACGGGAGGACAGGAACACCCGGAGCAGATCGTTGTCGGCGTCGCTGAGGGCGCAGAACTCGCAGGTGCTGAACACCCCGGCGAGCTCGCTGCCGCAGGAGACGCAGCCCAGGCGGGTGACCGCCAGGTGGTGCCCGCAGACGGGACAGTCACTCGGGGCGCGGTGCTCGTGCCGGTCGGCGGGCCGGCGCGCGGACCGTGGGCGTTCGGAGCCGGTGGTCATCGTCCTCCCCCGCTCAGCGCAGATCCTCGGCCGGCTGGTCGTTGCCGACCTTGACCGACGCGTGGCCCATCACGACCTCGACGTCGAGCCGGGCGCTGCCGTTGCCCATCACGACCTCGTCGCCGGCACCGCTGTGACCTCCGGACCAGCTCACCTTGCCGAGCTGGGACTCGCCGTGCACGGTCACGTTGGAGGCTTCGGTGAGGTGGATCGACAGGCTTCCCGACTCGGCCCGGATCCGCGATCGACCGCGGGTGATGGTGCCCTTGACGGTGGCCTGGCCGGCCTGGATCAGCGCGTCCTTGATCACCTCGACGTCGAGCAGCTTGGCCGCGCCGGCGGTCAGCCGGACCTTGCCGAGGCGGGGCACCCGCTCGGTGTTCAAGCTGCCGCCGGTGACCTCGACGTCGACCTCGATGTCGGGGTTGACCCGCAGGAACAGCTCCTTACCGAGCCCGAGTGAGCGGAACTCGTCCAGGTTGCGCGGGGCCTTGAGGATGCTGAAACCGTCCAGCGAAGCCCCCAGCTCACCGTCGCTGGAGACCTCCAGCACCGAGCCGTTGCGGCGCAGCACGTGCGGCCCGTCCGCGGCCAGCGTGGCGACCGAGGACTCGCCCACGATCCGCACCCGCCGACCGATCGCCCGTACGGTGATCTTGTCGACCCCGCTGGTGTTGACGGGCTTCGAGCGCGGCGGCTCCGGTTCACTGACCCGCTCGGGGGCGGCGAAGCTCTCGGTCGTGTGCGAGGCGCGCTGCGGCCGATCGGTGCTCACGGCCCACGGATCGACGACGGTGTCACCGGAACCGGCGGTGGAGGCGGCGAGCTCCTCGTTCGTCGGCTCGTGGGAGACCTCCGGGGCCGCGTGCGCCGCGGCCTGCTCGGCGGTCTTGAGGGTGTCGATGCGACGGGCTGCCTCGGCCGCGTCGATACGCCCGGCGGCGAGGTCTTCCAAGATGGCGGTCATGCGCGGATCACTGGTCATGCATCGAACGTAAACCCAGACTTTCACTAATGGAAGGTCCGGCTTTCGAGTTCAGGGGATCCTCAGGGCTCCCCCCGCGCGATCGCGTCCCCTCTTCTGTGCTCACGGTCACGCCGGACACCAGTTGGATGCACCAAGCAAATAAGAGTATGGTTGCGGCATGCAAACAGCACAGCCCGCCGCCGACGCGATGCTGTCGGCGTTGATGACCGTGGGCCGCCTGATGCGACAGCGTCAGGCCGATGACCAGCTCGATCCGGGCATCTTCTGGCTGCTCAAGACGATCGCCCACAAGGGACCCCTGAGGATCAGCGACCTCGCGTCCGCGGTCCACCTCGACGTCTCCACCGTGTCCCGCCACGTCGCCCAGGTCGAGCGGACCGGACTCGTGGCCAGGACGGCCGATCCGGCCGACGGCCGGGCCCAGCTGGTCGGCATCACCGACGACGGCCAGCAGCTGCTCGACCAGGCCTTCGCCCGCCGCCGCGAACTGCTCGAGTCCACCCTGTCCGGGTGGGGAACCGACGACATCGCCGAGTTCGAGCGACTCCTCGTCAAGTTCGTCGACGGCGTCAATTCCCAGACTTCCAAGGACCTCTCATGACCACCACGCCTCCCGCGCCGCGCCGCGCCCTGATCGAGGACGACGCCCCACCCGCCCCCACCTCACCGACCCCGGCCGGCCAGGGCGCCCCCGTCCCGGACGCCCCGACCGGCGACGGCTACCTCAGCCACAAGCAGATCATGGGCGTGATGGGCGGTCTGATGGCCGGCATGTTCCTGGCCGCCCTCGACCAGAGCATCGTCGGTGTCGCCCTCCCCCGGATCACTTCCGACCTGGGTGGCCTGGACAAGCTGTCCTGGGTCGTCACGGCCTACCTGCTGACCTCGACCGCCGCCACCCCGCTCTGGGGGAAGATCTCCGATCTCCGGGGTCGCCGGCCGATCTTCCAGGCCGCGATCGTGGTCTTCCTGATCGGCTCGGTCATCTGTGCGATGTCACCCAACATCGAGGTGATGATCCTCGGCCGCGCCATCCAGGGACTGGGCGGTGGCGGTCTGATGTCCTTGGCGCTCGCGGTGATCGGCGACATCATCCCGCCGCGGGAACGCGGCAAGTACCAGGGCTTCTTCGGCGCCGTGTTCGGTGTCTCCTCCGTCGCCGGCCCGCTGCTCGGCGGCCTGTTCGTCGACCACCTGGGCTGGCAGTGGATCTTCCTGATCAACCTGCCGATCGGCATCGCGGCCCTGGTCGTCACCTCGATCTCTCTCAAGCTGCCCAACATCAGGCGGGAAGCCTCCGTCGACTACCTCGGTGCCGCGACCATCGTCGGCTCCGTCACCAGCCTGATCCTCTACTTGAGCTGGGCCGGCCCGGACGTGGGCTGGACCTCGGCCACCGGCATCGCCCTGCTGGTCGCGTTCGTCGTCCTCGCGCTGCTGTTCGCCTACGTGGAGACGAGGGTCAAGGAGCCGATCCTGCCGCCGGAGCTGTTCAAGCACTGGACGTTCGTCTCCAACATCAGCTTCGCGATGATCATGGGCGTCGGCATGTTCGGCGGTCTGATCTACCTGCCGATCTACCTGCAGGCGGTCAAGGGCTTCACGGCCACCCAGTCGGGACTGGCCATGCTGCCGATGGTGGTGGGGATGTTCGTCACCTCGATCACCAGCGGTCAGCTGATGAGCCGTACCGGCCGCTACAAGTGGATGCCCATCACCGGTTCGGCGCTGGTCGGCACCGCGCTGTTCCTGTTGTCCAGGCTCGGCGTCGACACCCCGTACTGGCACCTGGCGCTGCTGATGCTGCTCTTCGGTTCGGGCCTCGGCTTCACCATGCAGGTCGTGGTCACCGCCGTGCAGAACAGCGTGCAGCGCAAGCACCTCGGTGCCGCCACCGCCTCGGTGGCGTTCTTCCGGAGCATGGGTGGCGCGGTCGGTACGGCGCTGTTCGGGGCCATCCTGAACACCCGGCTGGCGCATCACCTGACCGAGATCGTGCCCGCCTCGGCCCAGAGCCAGCTCGGCGGGGCCGCCGCCTCGATGAACGACATCACCGCCATCCACGCCCTCCCGGAGCCGGTCAAGACCTGGGTCCTGACCGCGTTCACCCAGGCGATGGACGACGTCTTCCTGGTCGCCGTCCCGTTCATGGCGATCGCCTTCGTGATCGCCTTGACCATGCGGGAGCGCCCGCTCCAGGGCCGCACACCGTCGGCCCCGGCCGAGGAGACCGAGGTCTCGCTCGCTCACTGAGCTCACCGCTCGACTCCGCGGGTGCGATCGCGCCGCGGAGTCGAGCCAGGTCAGGAGCGAGCCCGTTGGACGGCCCGGAAGGCCGCCTTCCCGGCCTCGAGGACCAAGAACACGACCACGGCGCAGCCCAGTGGGATCAACCACCCGGCGGGGCCGACGGGTGCGGAGTTGAACCAGCTGTTCATGAAGGGCAGGTAGACGAACAGGGCCTGCAGACCGAGCAGCACCGCGATCACGATCCAGACCACGGGGTTGCCGGTCAGGGCACTCAGGTTCAGGCTCGACTCGCGCAGGTGGCGGGCGTTGAAGAGGTACGTGACCTGGGCCAGCACCAGGGTGTTGACGGCCATGGTCTGGGTCACCGCGAGCCCCAATCCCTGGGACTGGCCGTAGAGGAAGATCCCGATCGTGGCGCCGGCGATCAGCACCGAGGCCAGCGCGATCGGCGGCAGGTAGACCGGTTCGAGGATGTGGCTCTTCGCCGGTCGCGGCAGGCGCTCCATCAGATCGGCCTCGGCCGGCTCGTACGCGAGGGCCAGCGACAACGTGACCGCGGTGACCAGGTTCACCCACAGGATCTGCACCGGATCCAGCGGCAGCGTCAGCCCGAGCAGCACCGCCACCAGGATGACCAGCGACTGGGCACCGTTGGTGGGGATCAGGAAGACCACCGACTTCTGCAGGTTGTCGTAGATCCGCCGCCCCTCGTGCACCGCGCGCTCGATGGTGGCGAAGTTGTCGTCGGCCAGCACCATGCCGGCGGCCTGCTTGGTCGCCTCGGTGCCCTTGATGCCCATGGCCACCCCGATGTCGGCCCGCTTCAGGGCGGGGGCGTCGTTGACGCCGTCACCGGTCATCGCCACGACCTCGCCGTTGCGCTGCAGGGCACGGACCAGGCGCAGCTTGTGCTCCGGGCTCGTCCGGGCGAACACGTCGGCCGACTCGACGAGGATCTTGAGCTGCTCGTCGGTGGCGAGCTCCAGCTCCGCCCCGGTGACGGCCGGCGGGGCGTCATCGCCGATGATCCCCATCTCCCGGGCGATCGCGGTCGCGGTGCCGGCGTGGTCGCCGGTGATCATCTTCACCCGGATGCCGGCACTGTGGCAGGACGCGATCGCCTCGATCGCCTCCGGTCGCGGCGGGTCCGCGATGCCGACCACCCCGACGAACTCGAGACCGGCGTCGAGGTCAGCGAGCTCCAGCGACTCGCTGTCCGCGGTCGCCGGGCGCCAGGCGGCGGCCAGCACCCGGAGACCCTGACCGCCGAGGTCGTCGATCCGTCGGTCCCAGGTGGCCCGGTCCAGCGGCAGGGAGCCGCCGTCCTCGCTCAGCTGGGTGGCGCAGCGGTCGAGCAGCCGGTCCGGCGCGCCCTTGACCAGGGCCATCCGCGAGCCGTCCAGGCCGATGTTGAGAGTGGCCATCAGCTTGTAGTCGGAGTCGAACGGCACCACCGCCAGCCGGGCGTACCGCTGGTGGTCCACCCCGGCCTTCAGTCCCAGGGTGCGCAGCGCTCCCTCCGTGGGCTCGCCGAGCAGCTGCCAGTGCTCGCCGGTGCCGCCCTCGTCGGGGACCCGGGCGACGTCGGCGTCGTTGGCCACAGCCATCACGGTGACCAGCAGCGCCAGATCCGGCGTCGCCTGGAGGTCGGCCGGGTTGCCGGCCCACTCGATCCGGCCGTCCGGCTCGTAGCCGATGCCGCTCACCTCGTACGTGCCGCTGCCCACCACCACCTGCCGCGCGGTCATCTCGTTGCGGGTCAGGGTGCCGGTCTTGTCGGAGCAGACGGTGGTCACCGAGCCGAGCGCCTCCACCACCGGCAACCGGCGGACGATGGCCTGCTGCTTGGCCATCTGCTGGACGCCCAGGGCCAGCGTCACGGTCACCAGCGCCGGCAGACCCTCGGGGATCGCGGCCACCGCGAACCCGATGGTGGCCGAGATCAGATCCGGTACGGAGAAGTCGTGCAGCACCCGACCGATGACCACCATGACGACCGCCATCACCAGCACGACCAGGGCGATCACCTTGCCGAACGCCGCCAGCTGCCGGGTGAGCGGCGTGTCGAACTGCTCGACCTCGGCCATCAGCTGCTGGATCCGACCGATCTCGGCCCGGGTCCCGGTCGCGGTGACGACGGCGGTCCCCTGACCGGCGGTGATGATCGTCGAGGAGAACAGCATGCTGGTCCGATCGCCGATGCCGGCGTCGGCGGCCACGGCGTCGACCCGCTTGCTCGCGCTGACGGCCTCGCCGGTCAGGGCGGACTCCTCGACCTGCAGGTTGACCGCCTCGATCAGCCTGGCGTCGGCCGGGACCCGGTCGCCGGCGCGGACCCGGATCACGTCGCCGGGCACCAGCTCCTCGGCCGGCACCTCCTGCCAGTCCCCGTCCCGGCGGACCGCAGCGGTGCTGGACAGCATCTTGGCGATGCCCTCGAGCGCCTTTTCCGCCCGTCCCTCCTGGACGAAGCCGATCACGCCGTTGAGCAGCGCCACCGCCAGGATGACGCCGAAATCGACCCAGTCGCCGATGATCGCCTTCAGCACGGCCGCGGCCAGCAGGATGTAGATGAGGACGTCGTCCATCTGCCGCAGGAACCGTCTGATCGGCGATTCGGCCTTCACCTGCGGCAGGGCGTTCGGCCCGACCTCGCTGAGCCGCTGCGCCGCGGTCCCCGCCGACAGGCCCTGGTCGCCGCTGCCGTACGCGGCCAGAACCTCCGCGGACTCGTGAGCGTACGGGTGATCGGTGACGGCCGGGGTCACGGCGTCGGAGACGGTGGGAGCAGACATGCAACCTCCTCGGGAACCACAGCGGTGAGCGCGCCGTTCAACAGTTCGGACGACACGCGGAGATTTGGTGACGTCGTCGCCCACTTGTGACCATAGAGCAACGAGCGCGCCGCGACGGTCCGCCCGTCGCGCGTGGCACATTTGCTGTGTCGCACCTGCACGAACCCGCCGGAGT
>DATDBH010000098.1:0-2658 GCA_036524985.1 Microlunatus sp.
CTCGGCCCGGCACTGGTCGTTGCCACCTCGCCCGTTCGCTACGTCGCGCCCTGCTCCGCCGAAGAGGACGTCGCCGTGGCGCGAACCGACGAGACTGTCGGCGCCGGCACCGCCGAGGAGGCGTCGCTCCTGGGTTGTGCAACCGTCGCCGGAGGAGAAGCTCAACCGCAGGACGTCATTGCCGCCCCGGCCCTCGACCACCACTCGGCAAGCACGGGCCTTCAGGAGGTCGGGTGCTGCCGAGCCGAGCATCGTCAGCGTCGCGCTGTCCGGGAAGGTGAGCACGGACAGGTCTCGCACCACCCCCGTCCAGTGCACCAACGCGTCGCCGGCGCCGACAGCGTTGCCCAGACGCCAGTCGCGTTGTTCGTCGCCACCCAGCGAGACCCTCAAGCTGTGTCGGCCGGCACCGAAGTCGACCTCACCGCCGGTCTGGCGCCCGCTCCAGTAGACCGTCGAGGTGCCGTCCCCCACGGCGATCGTGTCGGCGTTGCCCTTGCCCGGCGCGCCAGAGTAGATCGTGGCCGAGCCCGCACCGACGTCGATGACGTCGACCTCCTGGTCACCGATGGCCCCTCCGCCACCGGGATTGCCCGCAGCCTTCACGAAGTCACCCCCAGGCCCGCCGAGGTAGGTATCAGCCCCAGGGCCGAGGAAGGAACGGCCGGACGACGCCGCCGTGGAGTCCACGACGTCGTCGCCGAACCCGGCGTACACCAGACCCGGGTTGCCCGTCACGCACACGCGATCGTTGCCAACATCGGCGTAGATCACCCAGCTCCCGTTGGTCACGATGACGTCGTCTCCGCCGGTGCCGACGAGGGTCATCACCTCAGGGCTGCCGACCACGGTGGCCGCTTCCCCCTGGCACGTCTCCCCCGCCACAGCCGACACCGGCACAGCCAGCATTCCCACGACAAGACCGCAGGCAAGACCCCCCGCGAGCAACAAGAACCTCATGGCAGGTTCGACGCCGGAGACGGTCGATCGGTTCACCGCGTGCCTCCTCACTCCGCACCAGGCAGAGAAGCGCTGGCAAGGAGGCGCCTGGAGCTCTGAGCGCTCCTGTGGGCCTGTCGCTCATGAGGTTCGGGGCGGAACAACTGGACTGTCCGGCGCGGAGCGTTCCACCAGGTGGTCTCGGTCATCCAGTCATTGGGGAGCGAGAGGCGGAGCACCTTGTGCCAGGCCGAGGCGACTTGCCGCGGCAACGATGCGGCGTGGTAGTGCAGACCTCGGCGCTCGAGGAGCGAACGTACCCGGGGCGCCATCTCGGCGTACCGGTTGCTCGGCAGGTCCGGGAAGAGATGGTGCTCGATCTGATGGCTGAGGTTGCCGGCCAAGACATGCAACAGCGGCGGGCCGGTCACGTCGGCTGACCCCAGCATCTGGCGCAGGTACCACTGGCCACGACTCTCGTCGGGGGCCACGGACTCTTGCTCGAAGGTCTGAACACCCTCGGGGAAGTGGCCACACATGATCACCGAGTGACTCCACACGTTGCGCAGCACGCAGGCGGTCAGGTTGGCGGTCAACGTATGGCGGAACGAGGGCCCCGACAGCAGCGGCCACACCACGAAGTCCTTCGTCGCTTGCGCACGGACCTTCGTGAACGTCAGCGCGAGATCGGCACGTACTTGCGGCGTGGCCGAGCTCTCCCGCCTGACCAGACCGCCGAAGCCGGCATCGTACGCCGCGATGCCGTACTCGAAGAACAGCGCATTCAGGGCGTTCGACAACGGCTGCACGAGGTGGCGACGCTGCCAGGGCTGGGCCTCGTCCACCCGCAGGATTCCAAATCCCAGGTCGTTGTCCTTGCCCAAGATGTTGGTGAACACATGGTGGCCCTCGTTGTGGGTCCGTCTCCACAGCTCGGCGGGCGTCGCGTAGTCCCACTCCCAGGTCGTCGACTGGATGCGCGGATCCCGCATCCAATCCCATTGTCCGTGCAGCACGTTGTGGCCGATCTCCATGTTGTCGAGGATCTTGGCAACGGCGAGGCCCAGCGTGCCGACGACCCAGGCGGGACGGAAGAAGCTGGCCATCAGTACCGCGCGGCTGCCCAGCTCCAGGCCGCGTTGCACGCGGATCAGACGTCGGATGTAGTCGGCGTCTGAGGCACCGCGACTCTCCAACACCGCCTCGCGCAGCTCGTCCAGCTCGCGTCCGAGATCGTCCACATCCCGGTCCGAGAGATGGTGCAGGGCGTGCTCCGAAGGCGGACGTCGACGACGAACGTGGGCCTCAGGGTGCCGCGGCGATCGGGCCCGTCGACGGACGAAAGGTCGGGGGTGGCTCACGGGAGACCTCGATCGGCGTCGAGCCGCTGGGTCTGGGCGGGAGACAAATGTGAAGCCCTGGGTGTCAGGCTGCTTCGAGCATAGATCTTCACCCGGTGACGCGCCGGGTCTCACGTTCAGCTCTTCGGCGGATGAGTGTGTCCCGCATGCGGCGGTGAGACGCACTGCTAGGTGCACGGATCGCGGCACGAGCGCGCGCTCGGCCGTTCAGTCGGCGGAGGTAGCCGTGGCAAGCAGGTGTGGGCTGAGCCCGAGTAGTTCGGGCACGCGTTCGATGGCGCGTGCGGCATCGAGTACAACGCTCCAGGACGTGGGGTCCTCGAAGCGCTTCGCCATGTCGTCGCTGGAGAGCGGCAAG
>DATDBH010000099.1:0-3091 GCA_036524985.1 Microlunatus sp.
CGCCGTCACCGACGCACCGGCCTGGATCCGCAACGGGCGCCACGACATCCTCGCGATGAACGACCTAGCCCGGGTCCTCTACGCACCGGTGCTCGAGGACCCGCGCCGGCCGGCCAACACCACCCGGTTCGTCTACCTCCACCCGGAGGCCGCGCAGGAGCTGTTCGTCGACTACGACCAGGTAGCCCGCGACGCAGCCGCCATGCTGCGCCTCGAGGCCGGACGCAACCCGCACGACAAGGCCTTGATCGCCCTGGTCGGCGAGCTGTCCACCCAGAGCGAGCTCTTCCGGCAGCGGTGGGCCTCGCAGGACGTCCGGTACCACCGCAGTGGACGCAAGCGTCTGCGTCACCCTGCTGTCGGCCAGCTCGACCTCGACTTCGAGGCCCTGGAGCTCCCGTCCGAACCCGGCCTGGCGCTGAACGTCTACACGGCGGCCGCAGGTACCCCCGCCGCCGACGGCCTCAAGCTCCTCGCGTCATGGGCGGTGAGCCAGGAGTCGGTGGCGACCGAGCGGTCCATCGGAACCTGACGCTTCCCTGGATACTCGGCGCAAGAAGCTGATCCCGGCCGACGACGCGGCTGAGTAGGGTCAGGCCCATGAGACTCAGACTTGTCATGGCGGCGGCGGGCTTCTTGATGTCGTCCGCCGCGTTGGTTGCCTGTGGCGAGGACACACCTGCTGTCTGCGGTTCCGCGGACCAGCTGCAGTCGTCGTTCGACGAGCTCAAGGACATCGACGTCACGGAGGAGAACGGCCTCGACGAGTTCAAGAGCCAGCTGGAGACCGTCGACGGCGACCTCGATCAGCTGACGAACGATGCCAAGTCGGAGTTCTCCACCCAGGTCGATGCGGTCACCGCGTCGTTCGAAGCTCTGGGGGCCAGCGTCCAAGCCGCCACGGCCGATCCCTCGGTCGACACCCTGGCGGTGGCCAGCACCGCGCTGTCCGAGTTCAGCACCGAGGTGCAGGCACTCATCAGCGACGTGAAGTCGACCTGCTGACCAGGGTCGTCAGACCTGTTCGATTCGTCTGCGGTTGTCGCCGCACTGACGGGACCAGTGGTCCGTGACAGAGTGCGTGGCGTGAGGGCTGTCGAGCTGGCCGAGCAGGTGCCCATGGTCCGGCGTGCGACAACCGGCGCGGAGGCGGCGCGGGTCATCGCGGAGTACCGGCTGTCCGGGCTCGTCGTCGCCGACGACCAGGATGTCCCGATCGCGGTGGTCCCGGGTAGCCAGCTGCTGACGCTGGTGCTGCCGCAGTACGTGCGTGACGAGCCCAACCTGTCGCACGCCTACGACGAACAGGGCGCCGACGAGCTGTGCCGCGTCCTGAACCACGCGACCGTCGGGGAGCTCCTCGAGGCCAAGAAGCTGACGGGCCACAGGCCGCCGTCGGTGCTGCCGGACGACACGTTGATCGAGGCGGCCAGCGCCATGGATGCCGGTCACACGCCGGTGATCTTGGTGATGGACCGCGATGGCACGTTCTTCGGGGTGATCACCCTGAGCCGCCTGTTGGCCGCCATCGCGACAGCGGCCGGTCAGGACAGCCCGCTGGTGCGGCGCCGACTCGAACGTGACGTACTGAACCGCGACGACCACGGCTGACGGGGCATCCGATGGTGTCGTGGTGAGGACCGGCCCACGGCGGGTACGGTGTCGCCTGGTGTGCCGGGAAGTCTGGTCGGCGGCTCTGTCGTCAACCTCGAAAGCCGCCCGATGACCTCATCTTTCCTGTGCCGTCGCTTGCCATTCGTGCTGAACACCGGGCGGTGAGGTCGTGTCCCTGACGGCCTGGCTCGCTCTCGGTGTCTTTGCGACGGCGTACATCGTCATCGTCACCGAGCGGTTCTCCCGCACCGCCGTGGCTCTCCTGGGCGCCGCTGCCATGGTGGTCATCGGTTCCGTCCGCGGACATGACATCTTCTTCTCCGAGGACACCGGGATCGACTGGAACGTCATCTTCCTGTTGTTCGGGATGATGGTGATCGTCGGCATCCTGCGCCAGACGGGTGTCTTCGAGTTCCTCGCCATCTGGTCCGCACAACGAGCCCGCGGTCGCCCCTTCCGGATGATGGTCCTACTGGTCCTGATCACGGCCGTCGCCTCGGCGTTCCTCGACAACGTGACCACCGTGCTGTTGATCGCGCCGGTGACCCTGCTGCTGTGCGAACGGCTCGCCCTGAACCCGGTGCCCTTCCTGCTGGCCGAGGTCATGGCCAGCAACATCGGGGGCACCGCCACGCTCATCGGCGACCCTCCCAACATCATCATCGGCAGCCGGGCGGACCTCGGGTTCAACGACTTCCTGGTCCACCTCACCCCCATCGTGGTGGTGCTGATGGCGGTCTTTGTCGGGCTCTGCTGGCTGCTGTGGGGGCGTCACCTCACCTACGACGCCGAGCGGGCCCAAGCGGTGATGCGACTGGAACCTCGCGAGACGATCTCCGACCCCCGGATGCTCCTGCGGGTCGGGGTCGTCCTGTTTTTCGTGCTCGTCGGGTTCCTCACCCATGCGGTCACCCACCTCGAACCATCACTCGTGGCGTTGCTCGGCGCGGGAGCCGCCATCCTGGTCTCCCGGGTTCCCCACCCGGTCTACCTCGAGGAGATCGAGTGGGAGACCCTGCTGTTCTTCGCCGGCCTCTTCATCATGGTCGGCTCCCTGGTCCACCAAGGCGTGATCGGTGACCTGGCCGACACTCTCACCGCCAGGATCGGCGACGACTACGGTCCCGCCGCGTTCGGGATGCTGGTGGGCTCCGCCGTCCTGTCCGCGATCGTCGACAACATTCCCTACGTCGCCACCATGTCTCCGGTCGTGTACGACCTGGTGGGTCCCGCACCCGGCCTGGAGCCACAACAGCAGTCGCTCTGGTGGGCCCTGGCCTTGGGCGCCGACCTCGGCGGGAACGCAACCGCGATCGGGGCCAGCGCCAACGTCGTGGTCACCGGCATCGCCAGACGCAACGGGCACCCCATCACCTTCTGGACGTTCACCCGCTACGGCCTGGTCGTCACCACGGTGACCATCGCCCTGTGCGTCCCCTACATCGGACTGCGCTACTTCGTCCTGGCCTGACGTTCC